>JAZRRY010000114.1:0-3172 GCA_045651145.1 Candidatus Nanosyncoccus sp. | reverse complement strand
CGCATATCCGGGCGAAATTGGGAATTTAGTCATAACTGGGCATTCAGCAGGCGATATTTATAGTTCCAATCCGTATAAATACATTTTCTCTGGTCTAGAGAGATTAGATGATGGTGATTTGATTTACGTTAATTATAATTCCGTGAGATACACTTATAAAGTTACTAAAAAAGAGGTGGTGGAACCTACCGATGTGGATGCTCTGGTGGTTAATACAGATAAACCGATTTTGACGCTTGTAACCTGTACGCCACTTGGTACGTCGCGTTATCGTTTGCTCGTGACCGCTGAGCAGATTTCGCCAGATTACGAAACCGCCGAGACGGCGGAGGATTTACCTACGGTGGATCAGAATATTGATGATATGATGCCAGCTAACGCACCCTCCTTCTTTGAGGGAATTTGGAACTGGTTAACTGGGAATCAAAATTAGCTTAACGCTCAATTAGCCATTCGCGCATTAGCGAGCCGTTGCTAAAATAATATAGCCACTTATTGTCGGTAATAGTAGCTGGGAAATCACCATCAACGTCCTTAGCGATTTCTCGTCGGTTTAATCCGTCAAAATCATACACAATAAGCTTTTCATCTGAAATATCATAAATCATGTCGTTATCTAGCCAGCCAAAATCTTCGTTTTCTGTATCCCATTCTACCACAGCCAAGGCTTCCATATCTAAAGTAGCTATATCAGAGCCAGTATTCATTATTACGAATTCACCGTTATGGCCAACTTTGATACTAGCAGGGTTAAAACTTAGGTTGAATTCATTGATCATGGTATAGTCAGCTTCATTATACAGTGTAACGGTATTATCATGAACCATTGTGATATATTTGTCATCATAGAATTTACTAAGTACGACCTTGGCAGGATACTTAAAACTATCCAACTTTGTAGTTTTGTCGTCTCCTAGCTTAAAAGTGTTAAGAGTGTATTTCTTTTCATCATCGCTAGATTGATTAGCCACGTAAATAACCTCGTTTTCGTAATGGTCTAGAGAGACGATTTTTTCTGCGAGAATTGCTGAGATTTGTTCACTAGCGACATCAATCTTGCGCAAGTTTTGGTCCTGCAGAGAAAATAAGGTGCTAGCGGAATTATTCATGATTTGGATATCGTCAAAATTCATATCAAATTTTTGCGATAAGTTTATACTGTCCTTGATATTATCAATATCGATTAGCACCCATTCTGTTGCATCTGCAATCTTAACATTAAGTAGGACATGCGCATTATCATTAGCCCAATCAGCGGCTATAATTTGTCCGGCGAAGGACTTTTCGTCGGAATCTTCAGAAGAATTTGAATTCGTAAATAATCCACCGACATCAATTATGTGAGGTGATATTTTTTCTTCATTTAAAGAGATGACTTGCCATTTTGTGGTGTGATTAGTAAGTAGAAGCGTACTACGATCTGGGGAGATGGTCGCGAAAACCGTATCTGAAACATCAGTTGCGATTTCGACTTCACGATTTTCTAAAAAGAGACGTGGATAATGTAGGCGATAGAGCAGGCCTTCGCGTATATTAATAGTTTTAGACCATGTATCGTAACCCTCTTTAGATAGCGTCACGGAATGCTCGCCACTAGACAAAGTTTTAGACGTATTAGTGCGTTGCAACCAAGAAGACCCACCGTCTATATTAACGTCTGCACCTGTAGGAATGGATGATACTTGAAGCAAACCCTGACGTTCCACTTTAAAGTCGGCATTTAACCAATAGCCAGAAACAATTAACGCTAGTATGGAGACAGTCAAAATCACAGCAACCACCATGACTATCTCAGATGCGATTACTTTAAGATGTTGAATACGTTTTGTCTTGTCTTGATCCATATTAATAATCTACTTAAACCTTTATAGCTTGCGAAGGTAAACCTATAATGCAAGCCACAAGGGCCACCCGATACGGTTATTATATCATAATTATTCAAAAAATTAGCTCTTGCTTTTTTAAATCAAAAAGGTTATGATGGATATAAGCTTAAGAGAGGTACAACATGCAAAAAACTGATGGTCAGAAAGCTCAAATTGCGCACCGCAAAGTGCAGGCTTCGACTACCTTGAATAGAAAATACGTGAAGCGTCCAGCTGGAGCTAATGATGTGGCGGTTTCCGTAAAAAGAGCCCCTATGATTTCTCATTTTAATCATCCTGCCGTGCAGACTAACGCGACTACTACTCAAAATAAAAAGTTAACTGCACAGGTGGAGCAACCAGTACCTCATCCATTACAAACCTCTGCTAATGCAAAAATGCGAGCCAGAAACAATGCATCAGCTAACACTGTTGCGGCCGCTCAGCTTTCCGCGAAAGAATTAAAGGATAGGGCTATTAGGAGAGCTCTAGCTGCAGCCGAAACAAGTGATTTGCAACAAAAGTCCACCTACGCCAAGAATAAAGGTGCCGGCAAGCTTCATTTTGGCGTCGGGCGCGTCATGCTAGCTTTGGCTTGCGCAGCAGCAGCAGTAGTTGCGATCGTCTATTTTGTAAATCTTAACATGCCTGATATTTCATTAAGGGTGGCCGCTATGCAGACCGGTATTGACGCTTCTTACCCTGGCTATGTACCCCGAGGCTACAGTATTTCTAGCATTGTTTCAGAAGAAGGGAAGATTGTATTAAATTTTGCAAATAGCGAAACTGGTGGCGCATTTACATTGATTGAAGAGAAGTCTTCTTGGGATTCGAGCGCGCTGCTATCTAATTATGTTCAGCCAGAATGGAAAGATAGTTACACTATCGTCCGCGAGCAAGGTATCACTATCTACATTAGCGGAGACAATGTTGCCTGGGTAAACGGCGGGGTAGTATTTAAGATCAATGTCACATCTGGTACGCTGACTAATAAGCAAATCCGCTCAATAGCCGTTTCGTTATAAAACCGAATCATCTAGATTGCGCTAGCCACAGCATTGAGTCTGGCTAGCGTAATTTCTTTTCCTAGGACCTCCATCGTGAAATTAAGTGCAGGGCTAAACGGGGCAAAACTAATAGCTATACGAATAAGGCTAAATAATTCCGCTGGCTTTTTACCTGTTTTCTCTAGGAGATCGTTCAAAGCTTGCTGAAGATTATCCGCATTCCAAGTATCAACATCAATCAACCTTGCAACTGTAGTTTTAAGTAAGTCTTCAACTTCCGCTTCAGACATCTTTTTAATA
>JAZRRY010000113.1:0-2010 GCA_045651145.1 Candidatus Nanosyncoccus sp. | reverse complement strand
GCTACGATCCGACTTTATCAACACGGCCGTAGTTATAGCCATAGTAATGATTATGATTTTATTACGAAGTTTCTCAAACATATTACTTATCCGATAATTTATATCCTAAGCTACGAATAGTTATTATCTTGGTATGGCTGTGCACATTTTTAAGAAGTTTACGAATTCTCGAAATATATGTCTCTACATAATTATCATCACATATATTTTCTTCTCCCCAAACTTTCGCAAGTAGATATTCTTTACTGATTAGCTTATTAGGGTTTTTGATGAATTCCGTGACAATCTCTGCCTCCTTAGCGGTAAGTTGCTCGCCATTTAACGTTGCATTGGATTTATCTAGTACTAAGTCGCCAAAGGTGAAAGTATTAATATCTACTGCCTTAGGTCGGCGGACTAGGGCCTTTATCCGAGCAATTAATTCTGCCGTTTTGAATGGTTTTGCAAGATAATCGTCTGCGCCTTTATCTAAATGTCCAACCTTGGTCTCGACTTCTGAAAGCGCCGAAAGCATGATCACGGGAGTCTGGACGTCCTTTTCTCGCATTCTTTTTAAAATATCCGTACCAGATAATTTTGGTAGCATAATATCTAAAATCACACAGTCATAGATGTTTTTTAACGCCTTGTCTAAGCCTTCCTCGCCGTCGCTTGCTATATCAATCGCTATTCCTTGTTTTTCTAAATTATGCTTAACGGCACTCGCCAGAAGTTCGGCATCTTCAACGTATAATACTCGCATATAATCTCCTATTTAATTATAATACAATTATGAAACATCAAGCTAAAACAAAACTAAAAACTGCTGATTAAAATCATACATAATTAGGAGCGTTTATTAATCTCTTTTTAGCATCACCGTAAAAGCCTCAGAAGGAATATCAATTTTGCCAAAACGTTTCATGCGAGCTTTTCCGCGCTTCTGTTTCTCAAGCAACTTCGCCTTTCTGTCCCTATCGCCGGTATGAATTTTTACCGTGACATCCTTGCGATATGCTCCAATTGTTTCCCTCGCAATAATCCTTGCACCAATCGCGGCCTGCAGAGCTACCTCGTAGTTTTGTCGCGGAATTACCGACTTTAACTTCTTGGTCACTTCTCTACCAATTCCTTCCGCTTCGCTTCGATGGGCCATCACGGAAAGTGCGTCAATTCTATGTCCGCCTACCAAAAAATCAATTCTCACCAAATCTTCAGCTTGGTAACCATTTAGCTCATAATTGAAAGATGCATATCCGCTCGTTACTGATTTTAGCTGGTCATAAAAATCTGTCAGTAGATTTGCCATCGGGGCTTCAAAATCTATTACCGCGCGGCTCTCGATGTAACTTAAATTAGTCTGATGGCCACGTTTCTCATTAATCAGATTAAGTACGTTACCAATCATTTCTTTTGGCAAAATAATCTCGCCTTTTACCCAAGGTTCGCGTATTTCTGATACTTCGCTGATATCGGGCAAATCTGCGGCCGATTTTATCTCTATGATTTCTCCACTGTTTAGTACTACTTCATAGTTTGTGGAGGGATTCGTAACTATCAAATCTAGGCCAAATTCGCGCTCCAGTCTTTCGCGAATAATATCCATATGTAAAAGTCCCAAGAAACCAATACGGAGCCCAAAGCCTAAAACTGGCGAATTTTCTGGCTCAAACCTGAGTGCCGAGTCGGATAAGCTCAGCTTTTCTACTGCTTCTTTTAATTCCTTGTATTGATCATTTGATACCGGGAAGAATCCAGCATATACAAAAGGCAAAACGTTCTTATAGCCAGGTAATGGTTCGCTGGCCGGATTCTTTACTAACGTCACTGTATCGCCAACCTTTGCTTCCCTTGTAGTCTTAAGATTTGTCACGATATAGCCAATTTCCCCCGTAGAAAGCTTATCGCGTGGGCTCATTTTTGGCGTCAATATGCCGACTTCGAGTGCTATACCCTTTGTTTCTGCCGCCATCATATAAATCTCGGCATTTTTTTCTATTTCTCCCTCAAAGACTCTTACATACAGCACCA
>JAZRRY010000112.1:0-5183 GCA_045651145.1 Candidatus Nanosyncoccus sp. | reverse complement strand
TGTTGGCCGTTAAATTATATAAGGATCCCAAGATGAAGTGTGACTTTTTGCCGATGGCCGTTTTGCCGCCCAAAGGTTACGGAAAGGCGTTAAATTTTGGAAAAAAATATCGCTTGATTCCAGGTAAAATTATGACGGCCGATTATATCCGCAAGAATTATTTTAAAGGAAAGAATCCAAAGCGTCTTGAGGGATTTGACTTTGATTTTCATCAACGAATTGCGAATGAGCTACCAAAAGATTTCTGGTATTAGCCTCGGTCTGTGATATAATCATAAGCATGAACGATGAAGATGGGCAGTATTTTTATCATCCCTTAGAAAATATCGAAGAGACCGAGGTTTTTTATGACGCCATAGATAGAGATCATCTGACTAATTCAATTACGAAAGAGCGACCATACACTTACTGGACAATTGAACTATATGACCAAAAGAACGGTATTAGGGGTGGTGGTGGTCTTGGGGTACTTGCAGCCGATACTCGGAGAGTTGCAGACCAGATGCACGTTCCTTTTGTACTCATTACACCCTTTTATCCATCAGAGTCACATCAGATACTACGCGATCATACGGTATACGAAAAACAAGCCAGAGTTGATTATCGTAAATTTGGATTTAAATTCGTAGACAAGGTTAACATTAAGACCAAAAATGGTCTTTGCCAGCTAGATGTTATTGAAAAAAAGTTTAACACCGCAAGGATTATTTCTATAACCGAACCGAACTTTGGTGAGCTCTATTCAAACACGAGTGGGTCCGATCATCGCTTGTATCAGGAGGTTTCCTTGGGATTTGGTGGATATTCTGCACTCAAATTAATTGGTTTGAAGCCCGCAATTATTCATCTAAATGAAGTAGCGACTTTCTTTGCGGCGCTGGCTAGACTTGATGAGCTAGTTTCTAATGGTATGGATTTTTATGAAGCTGTAGTATACACGCGTAAACACACCCTCTATACTAATCACACCCTCGTGCAGGCGGCGGAAGCCGAATTCTCTTATGAGCAATTCGACAATTATGTTTTTCCAAATCTTAAATCATCTGCCGTAAAAAAATGGTTATCTGATAAATTTGCGGATGGCAGAATTCGCCTGTCTTCGGTGACTATCGAAATAGCAGAGTTACGCTCTGGCGTATCTAAGTTGCATGCTAGGGTCGCAAACTATCACGATATTACTGGAAACAGAGTTAAGTTTAAGGCTATCACTAATGGCATAGATTTGAAAAAATGGATGTTACCGAGCCTTCATAATTACTATCAAGAAATTGGTCTGATTGATCAATTTGGCCTTCCGTCTTCGAACTATACGGAGCTACTGCCGACTATCGATTCTGATCATATAAGGTATTTTAAGAATGAAGGTCGCAATATACTAAATAGCGCCATAAAAAACCGCCCCGACCAGAATAATAATATTCTTAGATTTTCAAAAGATGACTTCATTTTTACGTTTAAACGCCGCTTTACGGATTATAAACGCCCCGATCTACCATTTAGCGATCTTGCGCGTTTAAGAAATATACTACAACCACGCGATGCACACTATATTATTGCAGGAAGAGTACATTCTGGTGATCAAAACATGCTTCATAAGCTGTATGCTTTACTTTCAAAAGTTGATCAGGATGATTACCTAAGAACACATGTACACTATTTATCGGATTATGACGAGGACTTAGCCTACGGTCTATCCTGTGGCTCTAATGTAGCTATTAATATCCCGATTGTGGGGCTAGAAGCATGTGGGACTTCTTGGATGAAGGATGTAGCTAATCTTGGTATCCTAATCTCTACTCACGATGGCGGCGTGGCTGACGCTTCGGTGAATTCATACCTAAATGTTTCTGGTGGTGATGAGTCTGAAGAACTAGATATGCTATACCAGCGCATGGATGAAGCTATTTCGATTTGGGAAAATGACTATGATCTAGAATACAATATTAAGCTTCAACTTGAAAATTTCTTACCTATTATTTCTGGTGCCAGAATGATGAAAGATTATCTTGACTATTTATTCCCCAAGTAGTATAATCTTGACAAGTCTGGTATCAGACTTTTTTTAATAGTAAGGAGTAAGATGGCAAAAGTCACAAGGATTAAAGCGAAGGATTCTAAATCTCTTGAAGCTGAATCTGATGCGCCAGTTATTACGCGCAAGAAGATCACTGTCAAAGATAAGAAGTCCGCTAAATCAAAGCAAAAATCCATTAAGAAAGCCGAGAAAAAGCTTGCTAAGTCTGAATCAGGCAAAAAGCCTTTTATCTTGATCCGGCCATTTGTATACTTATGGAGGTATCTTAAAGGCGCTTGGTATGAGATTAGACAGGTGCGCTGGCCAAATCGCAAGGCTACCTGGAAAATGGTTTTTGCGGTTTTAGTTTATACAGCGTTTTTCATGGTAATAATCTTGCTACTTGATTTGCTGTTTACTTGGTTATTTAATTTAATTTTAGGATAAGGAGATAATATGGCAGTTAACAGATATGACGACAGAAGGGCCTGGTATGCAATTTCTACGTATTCAGGCTATGAAGATAAGGTAGCCGATTCAATCAATCAGCGTACTGGTACGGTTGAAATGGCCAATAAAATTTTTGAAGCGATTGTACCTAAAGAAAAGCAAATTGAGATCAAAAATGGCAAGCGTAAGATCGTCGATCGCAAGATTTTGCAAGGCTATGTGCTCGTAGATATGAAGCTATCCGATGAAACATGGTATATTATCCGCAATACTCCTGGCGTGACTGGTTTTATTGGTACTGGCACGCAGCCAACTCCAGTTTCAGAAAAAGAGATTGCTAAGATCAAAAAGCGCATGGGCGTTGAAGACCCCAAGTTTTCGGTTAAATATGAAGTTGGAGAAGTGGTGTCGATCACAGATGGACCATTTAAGGGATTTGATGGTTCAATTGCTGAAATTGATGCTGCTAAGGGCAAGCTCAAAGTCATGGTATCGATGTTTGGCCGCGAAACACCCGTCGAACTTGATGCTTTACAAGTAAAACAGTTAAACTAATATAGTAAAAAGGTATTATATTCTTACAAGCGTGCCCTTTGGGCACGTTCTGGTCCACTCGGGCCAAGTCTTTATGTCCCTTAGGACAGTTGCAAGAATATAATACCTTTACTATTTTCGGTTTTTTTGTTATAATTTGTATGTTACGCACTAGAAAGGTTAATTTTTATGGCAGAAAAGAAAGTAATTGGAAATCTTAAATTACGTATCCCTGCGGGGCGAGCAACGGCTGGTCCTCCAGTAGGTTCTACTCTTGGTCAATGGGGACTAAATATGATGGATTTCATTAATCCATTTAATGAAGCCACCAAGGACTTGATGGGCAAGAATGTGATTGTACACATTCGCGTATTTGATGACCGTTCATTTGACTGGAAGAGCCTAGGTCAGCCAGTAGACGATTTGATTCGTGAGGCTATCAAGATCGATAAGGGATCTGGCAAGCCTAATGTTGATAAGGTTGGTAAGATTACCAAGGCCCAGCTTCAAGAAATCGCCGAAAAGAAGATGGATCAACTAAACGCCATTGATATTGAAGGCGCCATCAAAATCGTAGCTGGTACAGCCCGTTCTATGGGCGTAGAAGTCGTAGACTAATAATACGCTCGAAAAAAAGACACCTCCTTCGAGGTGTTTTTTGATGCAATAAAACAAGCATAAAATGCAATACACAATAATTGACAAACAAAAAGAAACGGGGTACAATCATAGTATTCTAGTCTTCGGACTAGAGGCTTTTTTTATGTCTTATTAGCAATCTTCGGTTTTAAGGTCTTTTAAAGCCATCCTCTCTGGGCTCAGCAACGCCTACTTTTTCCACAAGAATGCTAAGTGATTAAAAGAAATTTGACAAACTAAAGTAATTTTAGTATAATTATAAAGCTAGTCTAGTATAATATCTAGAAAAGGGCACATTCGAAGGGAGAAAGTAAGGCGAGATTCCGTAAAAGACTCAAACAAGAAGGGAGGGGATTAATGTCAAGGAACAAACCCGAATGCTCCAACACTATCAACAAAATCCTAGCTAATCTAAAGCTGCATTGGAAGCAGAGAAGGCGGGAAATCAAGAAGCTGAGTACGGAGGAAGTCTACGCCAAATGCGGCGCAGAGGTTGGCTCCATACTAACCTCAGACTCAATGAAGGAGGCGAAAAGACGCCTCCAAAACAAGAGCCCGAAACAACTTCGCATTCTGAGAAGCTACGACTTTTCTCGTACAATCCGATAGCATCTTTCATGAAGGAGCGAGCAAATTATGCTCGCCCCTTTTTTCATGCTTGACAAAAGCATTACTTTTTAGTATAATAGAGAAATACGTTGGATTAGGAGTTAGCCTCCAATCTAACAGAATGTACTTTAAACACAAGAGAAAGGTTAGCGATGTTATCACGTCGGTCAAGAAGTCCTGCTCCTTTTCAACCCGCAAGCATCAATAGAGCTGTAGATTCGTAAAAACTCGAAAGGAAAACAGGGGAAAATGACAAAGAAAAACAAAATGAACATCAGGGATCGCAAACAGGCGGTAAGCCAACTCATGGCCCCGAATGGCACATGAACAAGGACTTCCGCGAGAAGCTCGCAGCTCTGCAGTACAGAGAAAAACTGAGCTGCCTAGGCAGGTATGACTTCTCGCTGAACTTCTGGAGCAAGAAGACCTCAAGTGAGGCAAGGAGTGCCCTAGACAAGCTGACGGATCCTCAGCTCAGACGCTTGCGCGACGAGTTCGACATTGACGAGGTCATCTGCTGCATCAAGCAGATGGAAGATGCTCAAGTCGCCTAACCCAACCCACACCTTAGAAAGGAGGGGCGAACGCACCTTGTTCGCCCCTTTTTCATGCTTGCAAAAATGCTTAATTCTTGCTATAATATCACAAGTATAAGATAAAGGTTGGGAGAGTTTTTACTCGTTATTACCACAGAAAGGATCAAAATGACCGAAGAAACGGTTAAAGACTTAGAAAAAGCTAATACCGAGGAAGCAAAAGAAGAAAAGGTTGAAGAACCTGAAACTTTTGCTAAATCTGGCAAAAAATCTAAAAAACACATAGAAGAAGTTAAAGCCGAAGAAGAACGCCAAGCTCGCAAGCTAGAGCGCAAGGCCGAAGAAGCAAATGTCAAGCCAAAACGCGCCGCCCCAATTACACGTCCTAAAATTGAACGTCG
>JAZRRY010000111.1:0-1568 GCA_045651145.1 Candidatus Nanosyncoccus sp. | reverse complement strand
TATAATAACACATGTACCACATTAACAAGTGGGGCGGTAGCTCAGCTGGTTAGAGCACGGGCCTTTTAAGCCCGGTGTCGAGGGTTCGAGCCCCTCCCGACTCACCAAGGTTACGAATAAAAAGAAAGAGCTTGCTCTTTCTTTTTTGAGTAACCGCAGGTGAGGCAGATTTTTGCGAAGCAAAAATCGTACTCACCACAAATTTGCTCCAGTGGAGCATTTTTTGTTATGTTATGTTGTATAATTAAGCTATGAAGATTGGCGTATTTGATTCTGGTAAGGGTGGATTCACTGTACTTTCAGCCATTAAAGAGTCTTTGCCTGACGCAGAGTATTTATATATAGCTGATTCTAAGAATTGTCCTTACGGCGAGAAGAATGATCAGGAATTACGGGAGGCGATTTCGGGTGTCGTTGAATGTTTGATTGATTGGGGTGCGGATATTATCGTGATAGCCTGCAATACGGCCACAACTAGATGCATTGAATATTTACGAGAGAAATACCCCAATACGCCTTTTGTGGGGATAGAGCCGGCTATTGGGACTGCAATAGAATCTGGAGCTAAGAATATACTAGTAATGGCTACGCCGGGTACAATAGAGTCTGAGCGCACTCATGAGCTTTTCTCTAGGAAACAAGCAAAAAATCAGGGTATTAAGTTGCTAGCTTGTCCTGGACTTGCCGACGCGATAGAGTTTGATAGGGATATTGATGGGAAGTTAGACGAATTAATAGGCGAACTTCCGAAGGATTATGAGGTGGTAGTGCTAGGTTGTACGCATTATTCTCTGATAAAAGACCGAATCCAAAAGTACTTTCCGGAGGCTTCATTGCTCGATGGCAATAGAAGCGTAGTAAAACGAGTTTTAGAGTTAGTAAAACAGATGTGATTCTGTGGAAAACTTGTGGAAAACCTAACACTCGCTAATCAGCGATTTTGTATAAATTATGGATTTGAAGCTATGCAGCGGACCGATCTACTATGGGATTTAATATTGTTGTCACCTGTTCCAGGATAGATACTATCACTACGAGTACTTAAGCGATAAGCGTAGTCTTTCGATAACGACGTAGAAGATCAATAATTACCGATGCTGCCACGGCCACCTATAGATATTGTTGTCTCCTAAAACTGGAGAAGAAGTGCGACTAGAAGTGTTATCGGTTCTGAGTCTGGATTGGTTATAACAGGCATCATTGCTGGAATTACACCAATCATCTGAAGCATAAAGAGTGTTGTATGTTTCAGTATCATCATAATTATGCTTCAGTGTTACATTGGTACCATCATTTAATGGGTTATTAGTGTTTGCTATGGTTAGCTTCGTCGTGTTATCTAGTCTTAAGTTCTCAATCATCCAACAGTTATTATCAGCAAGTTTAGCGATAGTATAGGTATCGTTATCTCCGCTATCATAGACATATAGGCTGCATAGGTAGTAGTAAGTGTAGTTCCTTCTGCGCCCTCTCCAACATCAGTACTAGAATCTTTATGAGCTACTTTAGTATAAGTAGATGGTACGATGTGGTAGTTATTAAAGTTATTGTCTATTGTAATAGGATAT
>JAZRRY010000110.1:0-18425 GCA_045651145.1 Candidatus Nanosyncoccus sp. | reverse complement strand
TAATATTTTGACCATTTCTGGGGTATTGTCTGGTGGTGAGGACGAGCAAACGACTAGATGGCATATTCAGGAATGCTATTGGGGAGAGTTTTCGAGGACAATCGCACTCCCTGTGCAGGTTCGCGAAGATGAAAATAGCGTAAAGGCAGAACTAAAGGACGGAGTACTTACGATTACCTTCGAGAAGGAAAAGACTGAAGCTCCAAAAAAGATTGAAATACAGTAAGTGACTCAAAAAATCACCCCAGGGGGGTGATTTTTTTATGCGCGTTAATTACCCCAGATTTGCAATTATGAAGTTTACGATTGCGAAAGCTAGGACGCAGATGACTAGGCCGATAATGCCATATAGAATTGTGTCTTTAGCTTTCTTTACTTTGGCAGCATCACCAGTGGATGTCATGTATTGAACACCACCAAGAATAATAACGATGACGGCTACGATGCCGAGAGCGCCAATGATGGCATTTAAGATGTTGGTAATATTACCAATTAGGTCGGCGTCGCCTGGCACTGGGTCAACCTTGGCGGCAGCGAATTGTGAAATAATATTTTTCATTGTTATCCTTTATGTTAAATCTGGTTTAATTTTATAACTATTTTGCAAAAAATGCAAGGGTTAAGTAGCTTGTGTTATTTTGTTAGTGATTGGCCGTTAATTATGGCAATCGCTACATTGACGATAACAAATGCTAATGCGCAGATAATTAGGCCGATAACAGCATAAAGAATAGTTTGGCGAGCTTTTTGGATTTTGCCGGGATCTCCGGTGGATGTCATGTAGTTTACGCCGCCGATAATAATAAAGATAACGGCTACGGTACCCGAGATTGCGATAATAGAGTTAAGGATGTTTTGGATAACTGTGACAAATTGGTCGCCACCCCCGACGCCTCGACAACCAGAGGCTGCTTTGACCTCATTTGATACATTAGGGTTATCACAAATGCTATCGGCGAATGTCGGTAAGGTATAGCTAAAAATTGAACATAAAACAGAAAAGATTATCAATATAAGTAGTTTAGTTGTTTTTTTCATAATTCTCCTTTAGGGCTAGTTGGCCATTTGAATTTAGTAGGCTAGTTTGTGTAGTTGCGTTATTAACGGTATTACTGATGAATGCGGTGATGATTTCTGCTAGGGCAACGATCGCTAAACCAATCAAGGCATAAATAATTATCTGTCTGGCACGTTGTACTTTGCCAGGATCTCCAGAGGAGGTAATGTAGGAAATTCCGCCATAAACTATAAACACTGCAGCCACTATGCCGGAGATAGCTATAACCCATTGAAAAGCGTTAGTGATCATGGTGGTAGGGTCGGCGCAGGCGCCGCTAGAGATGCAGTCCTGAGAGAAATTGGCATTTAGGACAACACGAATAGTGCTAACGATGATATGTGCGGCCAGGACAATGGCTAGACCGATGAAGCCGTTAAATAATGTTTTTTTGCCTGAGGCAATTTTGCCAGGATCTCCAGCCGAGAAAATATACTGGTAACCACCATAAATTACGTATCCAAGAATTAGATAAGCCGCGATAACGGTGAGATCTTTAAGAAGATTAGCGGCTATTGACCAAATCGTGTTAGATAAGGCTTCTTGAGTTTGAATATTATCGATATTAACATTGCAATCCCAAGAATCTAAGCCCAAAAATGAACGGCATCCTTCTGTGGAGCTGCTCGATCCAGACGTATCGGCAGCGGAGGCCACAAGTGGCGTGGAAATAGATGCACATAGTGCCAAAATGACGGTCAGCAGTACGAAGAGCTTTTTTATCATGGTTAAATAATAACACAAAGATGAAAAAAAACAAAGATAAGGATTATGTTTAGCGTTTTTTGATGAAGATTATGCTATAATATGTGTATATGGCGCAATATAAGGTTCCTCAGGATGTTGAGGCTGATGATAAACTAATCGGCCCTTTTTCCTTTAGGCAATTTGTTTATCTTTTAATAGTCGCAGGGCTGATAGCTCTTGCGGTAGGGCTTTTTCAGATATTTCCAATTCTGGTAATTATACCAATTCCGTTTATTCTGTTATTTGCGGCTTTAGCTCTTCCGCTAAAAAAGGACCAGCCAATGGAAACCTATCTTGCAGCCGTAATATCATATTATCTGAAGCCACATAATAGAGTATGGACTCCAGGGCAAAGAGAGTCCACGATAGATATTTCTGCCCCAAAAGCCGTAGATGATGAAGATAAATCTAGAGATATTACCGGTGAAGAAGTTACACATAGACTTTCTTTCTTGGCAGATATTGTAGATTCGGGTGGACGTTCTATCAATAATATGAGCACAAACCAGGTGAAAGAAGATTTAGTTATGGAGGCTAATACTACGGATGATATGTTTGAAACTGGTCATTTTGAGCGCCTTGAAAGTACTATTGCAAGAGATGAAAATAAGAGACATCGTAGCGTAATGGAGGAGATGCGGCAAGCCATCATCGCATCGGATACGAAGGCGCCTAGGGGAAAGACGGAAGCAACTATTGAGAGCGAAAGACGAGCATCGGAGGGAATAGGTTATAAGAGAGGAATGGAGCCGACGGAGACTACTTATGAGGAAAAAATAATGCGTCCTGTGGAAAACTATAACAGTTCGCTATCTAACGATTCAAAAAAAGATAGCACAACCGTTTCAAAACCTAGTATAATAGAGTTAGCGAATAATGCTGATTTTTCTGTAGCTACTATAGCCAAAGAGGCGAATAGGATAAAAGAAAAGGAGGGCGAAGTTTATATTTCGTTACATTAAGTTATGAATCCAAAGCAAGATAACAACCAAAATAATCCACAAGTAATTATGCCTGGTCAGCCAGTACAGCAATTTTCTGCGCAAGCGATGGATGGTTTTTCGCAGTATCAGTCACAGCCCATGCCAATGCAACAGACAAATATGCAACAAATGCAAATGCAACAGATAAATATGCAACAGGCGCAAATGTTACAAAATCCTGCCATGGCTAATATTGGCTCTGCGGCGATGAGTGCAAATAATGCTTCTCCGGTTTCGCCAAGCAAAGAATCACCAACATCCACTCAGTCTACTCTGTTAATTTCAGAATTAAGGGATAATATGGCGATTATGAAGGATGGGTCTTTTCGTGCAGTGGTGGCTTGTAAATCTATTAACTTTGATTTGATGTCGGAGGCTGAGCGCGAAGGAGTGGAATATTCTTATCAAAACTTCTTGAATTCGTTAAGATTTACAGTTCAGATCTTGGTGCGTTCTCAAAGAGTAGATATTGGACCATATATTGAGCAGCTAAGCGAGATTCGCCGCGAAAATGATAATATGTTACTTGGTGTACTAATGGACGATTATATTAATTTTATTGATATTTTGTCTCAAGAAGCGAATATTATGGACAAATCATTTTTCGTGGTCGTGCCTTATTATACTTCTGTTGACGCCGAGAAAGTGGTTCAGCAGACGAAGAATTTTTTCAAATCTTTTTCAAAAAATAAACCAAACGATGTAGTTAAGATAGACCGTACTACTTATGATAAGGCGGTAACTGAATTAAACAACCGAGTTGATTCGGTGATGAGCGGATTATTCCAGATTGGTATACATTCTGTAAGATTAAATACTAGAGAGTTGGCGCAATTATACTATAACTTCAATAATCCTGATACGGCAATAAGGGAACCGTTGGTGGATTTTTCGCGACTAGCAACTATGTATGTAAAAAAGGGAGGGAATAATGGCTAAGAAAAGACAATTAACGCAAGCCGAGATTGATGCGCGAAATGAGGCGATGGAGGCGGCACGTTTGCAACAGGTGTTTGAGCAGGGTACAAATACCTTGCGAGATTTGATTTCTCCTTCCGCGATCGAGATCCATTCAGATTATTTTAGGCTGGGCAATAAATATGGGCGAACGTTATATGTGTATGGATATCCACGTTCGATTTATACTGGATGGCTATCATCTATCGTTAATATTGATGAAGTAGTTGATGTATCAATGTATATTTATCCAGTAGAGTCAGCAGTAGTGATGAAAAATCTAAGGACCAAGGCGACCCAGCTTGAGGCTTCGATGAGTCTAAATATGGAAAAAGGTAAGGTGCGAGATCCTGAGCTTGAGGCGGCTTTGGCGGATACAGAAGAATTACGTGATCAATTACAGGTTGGGGCGGAAAGGTTTTTCCGTTTTGGGCTATATATTACCTTGTGGGCGGATTCGCTAGACGAGCTGAAGTTTATTCAGCAAAAGATTGAAACGATTTTTGGTCAACAGATGATTTTTTCGAAGGTGGCGAATACGCAACAAGAGCAGGGTTTAAACTCTGTGATGCCGCAGTGTACGGATCAATTGCAGATTCGTCGCAATATGAACACGGGCGCTATTTCTACGTCATTCCCATTTACGTCTGCTGATTTAACTCAAGATAAGGGCATTTTGTACGGAATCAATATGCATAATAATGGATTAGTGATTTTTGATCGCTTTAGTCTTGAAAATGCAAATATGGTGGTGTTTGCGAAATCTGGTGCTGGTAAATCATTTACTGTGAAGCTTGAGGCGCTACGTTCGATGATGGTGGGGGCAGAAATTTTAATCATTGATCCAGAGAATGAGTATCAAAAGCTCTGTGAGGCAGTAGGAGGATCTTATATAAGGCTATCCCTGAATTCTGATATTCGTATAAATCCATTCGATCTCCCTAAGGTTGTTGGTTCGGAAGATGCCAACGACGTGCTTCGATCAAATTTGGTGACTTTGCATGGACTTCTAAGATTGATGTTAGGAGGGAATCAGGTGACGGCGGGCGGGCAAGTAGTACCGGCGCTTACGGCTAACGAAGAAGCAGATCTGGATCAAGCATTAATTGACACTTATGCTAGAGTCGGAATCACTTCGGATCCATTGACGCATCAATCTACACCGCCTACGATAATGAATTTGTATGACACATTACTACATATGGGTGGTTCTGGGCCGAGTTTGGCGAACCGTTTGCGCAAATATACTACGGGAACTTTTGCGGGTATCTTTTCACAGCAATCGAATATTGATATTAATAATCAAATGGTAGTGTTTAATATTCGTGATCTTGAGGATGAGCTCAGGCCGGTGGCGATGTATATAGTGCTTTCTCATATTTGGAATATCGTAAGGGCCGAGCAAAAGAAACGCTTACTAATCGTAGATGAGGCTTGGCAGTTGATGCAATATGAGGATTCGGCGAACTTCTTGTTCTCTTTAGCGAAAAGGGCACGTAAGTATTATCTTGGGTTAACTACTGTGACGCAGGACGTGGAAGACTTTATGAGTACTAAGATGGGTCGAGCGATTGTTGGTAACTCATCAATGCAATTGTTACTGAAGCAATCGATGTCTGCTATCGATGTGCTTGCTGATGTATTTAAGCTGACTGAAGAAGAAAAAAGACGATTGGCAAATTTCCCAGTAGGGCATGGACTATTCTTTGCTGGGCAAAACCATGTACATATCCAGGTGATTGCGTCTGAGACTGAAGAGGGATTAATTACGACGAATCCAGGTTAATATTATTTGGGGGATTATGGGATTAAGTAAATCTATTAAAAAAAGATATAGAATCGTATTAGCTATATTTACGATTGTGGTGTTGTCGTGTCTTTATGTGACTAAAGTCGGCGCCGTAGGCTTGTCTAATCAAGTGGCTACTTTGGATGATGACGAATTGTTGATTTATGGGCTAAACAGCATAATTTTCCCAGATAATGATTGTATCAATACGGGCGGATCTTCTTCGATATGTGGAGATAATGCCAAGGAAATGTATTGGTCGGCTTTGAGTCAGTATATTGATGATCCAATAAAAAGAGCTGGCGTAATGGGGAATTTATCGGCCGAGGGTGCGTTTCAGCCTGTATTATGGGAGCTTGAATATACTAATTCCGACGGAACTTTAGCAGCCTCTTGGGATAAACTATATAACTGCGGTGGTGGTAGTTGTCCTTTTGGTGTTGGTGCGTTTGGGTTTACTTATCGTTTAGGTGAATATTTACAAGCTGTTAATGCCGAAAATCCAGATTTACTTAAGTATTTCCAAAATTCTTCTGAATACAGCATAAATGACGCTGACGGAATGATGGAAAAGATTGGAAGGGATGATTTTGCTAGATTAGTAGAATTTGAAGTAAAGTATGCCATTGAGACTTGGGAGTCAGAAACTACTCAGGAATATTTAAGTCAAAACTTTTCTAATCCATCAGATGCAGCCTATTGGTGGATGGATAAATGGGAACGTCCTGGGGTTAGAACCGAAAGTGCGCGAAGATCGGCCGCGGAAAAAGCGTACGATGAGTACAAAGATTTTTCTTGTACCCCTAGTAAGTCATCTAGCACACCCTCTGGGGCGTCGACGACTGGATCTAATTTAGACGTTACTTTAATTGGTGATTCGATTGCGGTGCAAGCTGAGGCAGAGTTACAAAGTAAGTTTCCTGGCGCATTTATGTCTAAGGTTGGCTCGCGTCATTCGGATTCTAAAGGTAAATGCGACAATGATGAGGGTGGCATAGATATATTACGAAAGATTGCTTCGGGGTCTGGTGAGGTGGCGGATCAACACGCGGGTACAGAGAGTTGTTATAGTCTGAACGTGGATAAAGACTCACTGAAGGATAACGTGGTTTGGGAATTAGGTACTAATCCGAACGGCGCCAGTGAAGAAACGATCAAAAACGTGATTAACAGAATCGGTCAGCGTAAGCTATTTCTGGTTACGCCATATAATGGTGACGATATGGCTCTTGCAGACAGTATTTCTGAATTATATCGCAAAGTGGCGAAAGAAAATGACGCTGTCTATGTGGTGGATTGGAATGAGGCCGTAAGAGGTAATGCAAGCGATTATATTACAACGGACGATGGCATGGCGGTACATCCAACTGAGAAAGGTAGACAGTTGCTGGCAGATTTAATTGAGGAGACGGTAAGTAATGCTAATAATTGTTCGGATAATGTTGTGCTTGATGCTGTTGCGGAAGTTATTGAACTTGCTAATAAAAATGGAAGTACCTACGTATTTGGTGGCGGCCATTCGAGTGACGCTAGTTTATATGAAGGTTATTTAAATGGAGACTCTATCGATGTCGATTGTACTGGCTTTTCGACACTAGTGTTATACAAGGCTTTTGGCGTTGTTGCATCGCACGATTCTGCCGGATTAGTCTCTGGCGAGGAATCTGGTTTGTTTGAAGAGGTGCCTAGATCCGAGGTTCGTCCTGGAGATGTCTTTGCATTTCGTTATCCCTCTGGGGGTTCAGGTCACGGTGGTATCGTTATCGAGGCGGCTAATGGTGTAGTTACAAAAGTCGCTGAGGCTGTGGGTGCGGGTATGGCCGAAGAAGGGCGTAGTGGTAATAACTATAATATCGGATATTCAACAAGTGGTTCGACTATTGATAATCTTAATAGTGACGCTGGGCATTTTTATCGTCTAAAAGGTGTAGATTATGATCAAAGTGATTCTTGTCTAGAACGATGCAAGGATACTGGTGGCTTTAGTGATGGTGGACTGACTGAGGAGGAAGCTCAGATGCTTGCAGATTATTATAATAGCGATAAAGTAAGTGCCGATGAGTGGGGACTACCTTTCGGTAAAACAAACTGTGTTTCATTTTCGATGTGGTTTGTGCAGGCTTTGACTAGTATTGGGAAGAATGGTGATATTTCTGATAACGGGAATGGTGTTGCACATCTGACAGCACTTGTTGGTAATCTTGAAGAAGGAAATGATGCGAGACCTTACTCTGTATGGTCGGTAACCGAAGGTATTACTATGTGTGGTAATGTTCCTTGTGGGCATACAGGTATCATTGTAGGGGTAAATGGTGACGATATAATCACGGTAGAAGCTGCTTATCCATCTACACCCGCTGAGGTTCATCATCGGACAAGCGACTTTTTCGAGAATACGAGATTTGGAAAATCTATCACTTATCTAGAATCAATTTTAAATAAATCTGAACTCAATTCAATTACAAGGAGGTAAAGTGCAGGAAAAAAGACCCAATCATTTATTAATTGCCATCTTGGTTTTTCAGATTATTTTTATTATCGTTTTAGTCGTTTCTTTATCTAGGGTTTTTCAAAGTCCTAAGATTGATCCAGATGATCGCGAGGCTCAGCCTTCGGTAACGATTATGGGGCTAGACGAAACGTTTCCGGAGTTTTCTAATGATTATATTAAAGAAGTTGAGAATCAGCTATTTCTTTTGGTTCAGCAAAATAATGTGGGTATGAATTTTGGTACTTCAGTGGCTGAAATTCGCCAAGATTCTATTAATCATGTGAGTTTTAAAGATGAAGAATTTGATTTTTATAATTTTATAGTTGATATTCCTGAGCTTAGTCAGTCGTACCAGCTGTTTTTGACTGTTTCGGCGGTAGAAGCTAATAAATATATTGATCCGAATGCTGCAATTGTGCCTCTATGCCTATCTGATGCCGAAGTAAAAATTTACTCGGACTTTAATTGTGAAGATATATATAATCAGAAGACTCGAAATTTAATTGGACTTAACTATATCCCGTATTTTGACTCGGATAAGTATTACGTAAATCCAAGGCTTAGTACGCTGGATAGTCTAGTAGTTGTGGTTTTTTATCGAGTAAATGGTATAGCTGATGCGGATACTGCTCTTGATGAGCTTAAGAATTCGATTCGGACGCTCGGTATTTCGCCGGAATTATTTACGTATAATGTTAATGAATTTATTGGGGATTAGGATATAATAAAGATATGCAGAATAATGAATCGCGATTAAAAAGCTTTTTTAAGAAGAAATGGGTGCGTATTGTGGTTGTCGTTGATATCTTGGCTATGATTTTTCTTGTTGGAGTCATGATTTGGAACTCAACTAGAACGGCCATATTGACACTTAATGTTGCCCCGGTTGATGCGAGAATTCAAGTTGGTTCTAATGTATTTCAGAATGGTACATATAAGATGCATCCTGGTACCTATGATGTGACAGTATCGCGCGATGGGCTTGATACAAAATCCTTCGTGATAGAGCTTGGAGCAGGAGATGCTTTATATTTTTCGGTCTTTTTGAAATCCGGTGAGAATGGCTTTGGATTTTATACTTTGGAGGGGAATTTTGAATCTTTTAGAAAACTTACTGAGATTGCTGGTAAAAATGACAATAATACTCTTGATTCAGATTCGTCAGCTGAGGAATTTATCGCGAGTTTTCAGGAAAAGTACAATTCGTACATTAGCAATGTTTTGCCGATAGAATTTACAGAGTACGAAAAATTTGATAACAGACAGGTACTAATGAAGGACATAACTATCCGTAGAGGTAGCGCAGATATTTGCGAGAGAATATTATGTGTTGAGGCTTTGATGGCTCTTACTAATGACAAAGGTTTGGTAAATGATTTGCTTAAAGAAAATGGATTAAATCCGGAAGACTACGAGATTCATTATAAATTCTATTAGATCTAGAAGTAATAATTTAGAAGAATTTGTGCTTTTTGGTGTTTTTGAATTCTTCTAGGATTTCCTTTTGCTTTCTATTAAGGTTTTTTGGAGTTTCTACTAATATCGTAACGATATGTGGGCCTCTGTCGCCATCTTTACGGAATGGGACGCCGTGACCAGATAGCTTAAATGGGGTGCCGGAATCAGTGCCAGCTGGAACTTTCATGGTGACTTTGCCGTCTACGGTTTCAACTTCTATTTCGCAACCTAAGGCGGCATCTACCATGCTAATAGTTTCTTCGGAAAGTATAATAGCGCCTTCGCGAGTAAGATGTCTGTGTGGGCGTACGCGGATCTGGATATAAAGATCGCCTTTTTGTCCGCCCTCTGGGGCTTCGCCACCTTTGCCGCGTATGCGGATAGATACGCCGTCGTCAATGCCGGCGGGGATTTTGACTGGTAGTTTTTCCCCGTCTATATTGATGGTCTTGGTGGTACCAAAAACTGCTTCTTCAAAGGTGAGGGTTAGGGATGTTTGGTAGTCACGCCCTTTACGTGGTCGGCGGGCACCTCCGCCAAAGCCAAAGATGCCGCTCAGGATATCGTCTAGGCCACCACCACCAAAGTCAAAATTAAAGGCTTGACCGTTAAAGTTGAAATTGCCGCCTTCGAAAGGATTGCCACCTCCGCCAAAAGGATTGCCTCCGGCAGCACCATTGACACCGGCATGGCCAAATTGATCATAACGTGCGCGTTTTTGTTTGTCGCTTAAGACTTCGTGGGCTTCGGAGATTTCTTTGAACTTAGCTTCGGCTTCTTTGTCGCCTGGGTTTTTGTCTGGATGATATTTGAGTGCTAGTTTTCGAAATGCCTTTTTGATTTCGTCATCAGATGCGTCCTTTTTGACGCCTAAAATTTCATAATAATCTCGTTTTGTCATATGAATTATTATAGTTCCTTGGCACTCGTAAGTCAAGAGTGCCAATTAGATTTTTAGTGGTTTACGAGTTTTTGTGGTATAATAGTAGATGGAAATTTATTAAATTTGATTTTATTTGTTAAAACGTCAGTATAAGGAAAATACTGACAAAACAATTAGAAAGGGCAATATGGAAATAATTATCCCAATTATTGCCGCCGTGACAGGTATAGCTGTTGGGGCTGGTGGTATTTTTGCTTACAATAAAACTAAGGAAAATGGGGGGAGAGATAAGGCTGAGAGTCTGGTGCGCAAGGCTAAGCGCGAGGCTTCGGAAATTGTATTAGCGGCTAAGAAGGAAGCCGCCAGGGTGACTGACAAGAATCAATCTGAAGAGAATGAGCGTCGTAAAGAATGGAAACGTACAGAGAATCGTTTGGCTGAGCGTGAAAATTCTTTGGATTCTAAATTGGATCAATTGGAAAAAAAGTCAGATCGTCTCGTGAAACAGGAAAAAGAGATTGAAGAATTAAAGAATGAAATCCGAAATATCAGAACTAAGCAACACGAGAAGTTGGAAAAGATTGCGGGGTTATCAAAACAAGATGCTCGCGATAAGCTAATGAAAATGACTGAGAATGATATTAAGCAGGATTTAGTCGGTCTAGTTGTTAAGGAACAAAAAGAATTAAAGCACGATATCGACGAAACAGCTCAGGCGATGCTTCTTACTGCGATGGAGAGGATGAGTTCTGAAGTCACAGCGGACCGTACGATTACGGCACTCAAATTACCTGATGACGATATGAAAGGTAGAATTATTGGTAAAGAAGGACGTAACATTCAAGCCTTACAGCGTGCGACCGGTGTAGACATTATGGTTGATGATACGCCAGGGATGGTGGTGCTATCTTCTTTTGACCCGATTAGGCGACAGGTCGCTAGGTATGCGCTGGAACGCTTGATGAAGGATGGCCGCATCAATCCGGCTTCTATTGAAGATGCCGTAGCTAAGGCTGAGAAAGAAATTGAAAAAGAGGTGGTGCGTGCTGGAGAAGATGCAGTGAGAGAAGTAGGAATCGTGGGGATCCCGCGTGAATTGGTGCATTTGCTTGGAGAACTCAAGTTTAGGACCTCTTATGGGCAAAATGTGCTTTTGCACTCTGTAGAGATGGCACATGTCGCCGGTATGATTGCTGAGGAAATTGGTGCAGATAAGAGAATTGCTAAGACTGCGGCGTTGATGCACGATATGGGTAAAGCAGTGACGCATAAGATCGAAGGGAAGCATGCAGAAATCGGGGCCGAGCTTGCGAAAAAATATGGTATGCCTGATGAGATTGTGCACGCGATTGCAGCGCATCATGATGATATTGAGCCGACTACACCGGAGGCGTTGATTGTAAAGATTGTCGATGCCATGAGTGCGGCTCGTCCTGGCGCAAGAAATATTTCGGCCGAGAATTTTGCAGAAAGAATGAAAGATCTAGAGAATATCGCAACTAGCTTTCCTGGCATTGATAAGGCCTATGCAATTTCGGCGGGACGCGAGATTCGCGTGATTGTGGAGCCAAAGCAAATTGATGATTTATCAGCTTTGAAATTGGCGCGCGATATCGCGAATAAAATTGAAGCGACGATGAGTTATCCGGGTATTATAAAGGTAAATGTAATTCGGGAAACTCGCGCAGTAGAATACGCAAAATAAGATATAGGACCCATAGTTGGCATGGCAAAAATAAGGAATGATTCATTAAGGAATGATTAGAGAATTTCAAGCTAATGATCGTAAAGATCTAGATGAAATGCAGTTTGAGCTTCAGAAGTATTTTTCTGAAATTGACCAAACACACGAATCTTTACCATACAAAACTACTAGCGATGCCCATCTTTATATGCAGAAGATGATAGATGACGCTAAGAATATGAATGGTAAAGTCTTGGTTGCTGAAGAAAAGGGTAAAGTGGTTGGTTTTATCCAGGGGGTAATAATTGAGCACAAATATGGTGATGATAAATTTTATGATTTGTCTCATAATCCATCGAAGGAAGGGTGGATTGGTCTATTATTTGTCAAACCAGAATATAGAGGGAAGGGTATTGGTCAAGAATTATTGAATAAAATGAAGGTATATTTTAGGTCTGAGAACTGTAAAAGTATTAGATTATTAGTTTTATTTGATAATAAGTATGCCATAAATGTTTATAAAAAAAATTGTTTTATACCTCACGATTTGGAAATGGTTTTAGAAGAATCAGATTGTTAAGAGGGGCCTGATTTGGCAACTTTACGTTTAAAATTGTCCGAAACATTGATTTTTAACGTAAAGTTTGATATAATAGAGACATGATTAATCAAGTGACAAAAGATAGGATTAATAGTTTGTCCAAAGAATGTCGCAAGCTAGCCATAAAGCATAAAGAAGCCATAAAAGAGCTCACTATTTCTGAACTTCCAGAGATGGTCTATAACTCTAACGCTATTGAAAATTCTACTCTTACGCTTGAAGACACTGAGGATATTCTGATCCGCAACCAGATTCGTACTGATCACGAGATTCGCGAGATTTATGAAGCGAAGAACCTTGCTAGTGCTATCGAGTATCTGATGGATAACCCAGAAAAAGAGATCTCCGTCGAGTTAATCTTAAAATTACACAAAACTCTACTTACTAATATTTGCGATGAGATTGCTGGGCGTTTTCGCTCCGGTAGAGAATGGGTGCGCGTCGGCACGCATATTGGTGCTAATCCAGAATTCGTAAACGGTTTTATGCACGATCTAGTAGAAAAGTATAATTCCAATACAAACGAATATTTCCTCGACAAAATCGCATACTTCCATGCTGAATTCGAGAATATTCACCCATTTGGCGACGGTAACGGGCGCATTGGACGCCTACTCACAAACGAACAACTGGATATGCTCGGATTGCCGCCAATCATTATTCCGAATAAGTCAAAGTTTGACGAGTATTATCCTGCTCTTGATGAGTATACTAAAACCAGCAAAACGGACAAGCTGACTGAACTGTTTGCGAGCCTTTTGATTGAGGCGCTGTATCGTCGTATCGCTAAATTGACGGCTAAGAAGATCATCCCTGTTGCCGACTGGGCAAGGAATAACGATATTAATCTTCAATCTGCGACCAACAAGGCTATTCGCGGTACTATTCCAGCGTTTAGGATGAGGGGACATTGGATGATCGACAGAGATTATACGGAATAAAAAATAACATAAAATCATTAACTACGTAATATGTCAATAGATCTTCGTAAAACAATGGTCCTCATAGATGGCATTCCTCTTCTACGTCTAGCATTTTAATTCAGAATCGCAATACCGCAATTTAAATAAGCCGCGAAAGTACACCATAAAATATACGGAACTAGCATATAAAAAGCCGGTTTAGAAATCTGACGAGTTTTGACCATTAGGATAATAATCAAAACCCACATCACCATCAACCAGCCAAAGGCAAACCAGAAAAGGTCAAGTAAAAAGAACAGCGGAGTCCAAGCAAAATTAAAAACAAGTTGAACCGCATAAATTATGAGAGCGGTTTTAGCTGCGGATTTATCAGTAGACTTCCTAGAATCGCGCCCCTTCCGCCAAATCAGGTAGCTCGCCATACCCATCAGAACATAAAGAATCGTCCAAGCAATCGGAAAAAGTATCGCCGGCGGCGCAAGCGGAGGCTGATTAAACTCGGCGAATTTCGCCATCGCATCGCGAGTAAAAAGCGAAACAATAAAACCGCCGCCAAGCGGGACGATAATCGCAAGGGTCGCCCGCCAAACCTTACCCCAAGTAGTTAATTTTGTATTTTGTTTCGGCATTGCAGATACTCCTTATGATTATTTCTATTTTATTTTAACATATTTTGTTTAATAAAAGCCAGCAACAAAAAATTCCCCTGGAGACACTAACTAAAATTGGTGAGGGACGAGAAGACTACCTTATTCGGTTTTGCATGGTTGTGGACTGGCGTATTGACCACCCCGAATACACTGCGAAGATCAAGGTTATACCTAAGAAAGACTACCCGGTACTGATGCCGTGCGAGTTTTGAGTTATTCTTTAGCCGTAATATCGATTTGACTGACGCCGAGGTTGTCTACATAAATATTAATATCGTAATGGTATTCTTTGTCGCCGTCTTTAATAGTGAATGAGGTTTTATTGTAAGCATGCACGTGGATAAAGATTGTACTGTCTTCTCCGGTATTTGAGACTCTGATTTCCGCCACGTCGGTATTATCTACTGCGATAACTGCATTCTCCGTCAAAACAGGATTGTCTGGTAGGAATTGAGTCGAAGTAAAATCGACAGTTTGCGGCATCAGCAACATAGCTGCAACCACAACGATAGGCGCAAGGAGCCCGGCAATCTTTTGCGCAACATTTTTCGTAAATACATAAAGATAAAGTAGAATTTGAGCAACACAAAAGACTACCATAAGTAGGAGATGTGGGAATTCATAAATAACATGACTAATACCATCTTTGGCGATTAGTGCCAACAGGATCAGCATCGGCATTAAAATGACGAGGCTGAGCCAATTCTTTTTCTTGATATACCAACCAATGTATGCAGCCGGAAATGTACATAAGGTCAAAATAAACCAGAATTTATAATACTGGAAAATTCCCCAGCCCTGCCAGTTGAATGGTACTTGTATCAGATAAATTAATGGCTGACTAATTAAGAAGAACACGAAGGTTTTAAGTGCAGATTCAAGCGGCTTTTTGGAGTTAGCAATGATAATAATTGCAAGAAAAATCCAAGCCTCTAGAGTCTCGCCCATCTTGGCAAATGATGTATCTTTAAAAATCGGGACAATGAGAAAAGTAGAAGTTAAAACTGCGGCTCCGACAGCAAATAAGATTAGCCTTGGCCACGTAATGTTGATTCCGCCATATAACTTATCGGCGAATTTCCTGAGTGTGCATTTTTCTGCTCTGGCACTCTCTTTCTTGGTTTTCTTGGTCTCGGGCGATTTCTCGCTCTTTTTATCTTCTTGCTTTGACATATTAATCATATTTTAGCACAAGAAGAGCATAATAATGGCGAATATAAGCTCGCTGATGGCGTGATAGATCCAGTTCCAGACGATACGCCTGAGTTCCTTCAAGACTATCACGCATATGGCAAAACGCCGCTTATACAAGAAGCCGAAGAATGGCGAACCTATCGAGGTGACCGCCAGGCAACTTCACCAACTCTATATAAAACACGAAGGCATTCTTACTTCACGCGAATATGGCGACTTAAAGAATATGGAGCTGGTCGAATCAAGCGTTCGCGATGCTAAATGGGTGCTTAGAGAGTTTGACGATGAAACTCTACTTGGAACTTGGGATAAAGAAATACGCTATGGCTACTGGAAACGCGTTTATATTCATTTTGATCGCGAAGATAAAGACAATTACTACTTCTCTCTCGCCTATATTCCACGGGCTTTG
Source organism: Candidatus Nanosyncoccus sp. (assembly GCA_045651145.1). Taxonomy (GTDB): domain Bacteria; phylum Patescibacteriota; class Saccharimonadia; order Saccharimonadales; family Saccharimonadaceae; genus Nanosyncoccus. The sequence continues at coordinate 2,596 of JAZRRY010000110.1, read as the reverse complement.
AACGACCGCGACGTGAATGAGGCGATTTTGCGTATGTATTTCGTACGGCGCTGGGCAGTAGATAAGCGTTGGTTGTTGGCCGAGCCAATCGATATCACGCCGAGTTACAACCCTAATTTTTAGAAAATAAAGCAAAGATATGTCAATAGATAGCATCCACTTGGACGCAAACGGTATTTAGACCTGTTTCGTTCAAGACACAGAGGTAGATTCTTTTCTTGACGATAGACGGCGAAATATTGTGGAATATAGAGTTCGGAATATTATGTTTGTCACGAAAATTGGGTAGTTTTCGTTACATAATGACGCGATTATTACGTCAAAAAATAAGGCTGGCGGCCGTGAAAAAGTGTGCGTCATCTCAGAAAACCTAACAAACTATATCAACGAGGGCAATCTTTGATCAACAACAGACCTAGAAAGCGGTTTGGCGGCAGAACGCCGTTAGAAATGGCTGTTGCACTTAGCGTCGAAATGTAGCCTTATGTAATGTGGCACACTCAATTGCGGAAAACAGAGGTTTTTTGAATATCCAATATCAATAAAATAAGAAAAAGCATAGACATATTAAAGAAAACTACATATAATATAAACAGTAGTACTATCACGGTACTCATCATAATTGTGTAGGAAGGTGGTTAAATGAATATGAATTTTATTAAACGAGTTGGTTTAGCGTTTTTTGCGCTAATGTTCTCACTTATGTCGAGTCTAAACGTCAGTGCCATGGGCGACGAAAAAACAGATGACGAACCGTGGCTTCATACCACCGCAGCCAACGGCAAAGGTCGCATTTATTGTGATGAAGGTGCAAAGAGCCTTTTTTCAGCTCTCTGTTCTAATTCCTCAGAGGCACTTTCTGGAACGTCATCTAGTGGCGTCGTCACGGTCACTATGCACGTCAACAGTGACGAAGGGCATTTTGATGGAGAAACTGACCCATTGACGCATAGTCAAGAATTCTATTTTAGAGACAGCTTTGACGATTATACTAAGCCAGTTTCAGAAAGGAGCGATTACGTCTTTGCGGGCTGGTCAAAGAGTCCTGAAGCGACTTCGGTTGACGTCGTCGCTGGAGAGACTAGGGTCAGTAATGTCGGCACCGATCTCTATGCCGTTTGGAGTAATAAAGCTTATGTCTATTATCATATTATAAATGGCTTCTGGGAAAATCCAGCAGACGGTGAAGTTTATTCGGAAATCATCATGGAATACAATTCTGGCTCCACTTTCCAGAATTTAACTCCTACCCCACGCACAGTCGAAAATGTTTACGACTTTGTCGGTTGGTATGAGCGGATGAGCGGTCAAGGCGAAGAATATACCACTAGTACAGTTATTGACAAATTCATCACTGATGTCTATTCTGCCTGGAATTATAATGTCGAGAAAATCGATAATCGAATGGAGCTTAATACGGAATATGATTTTACTGCCGGCGTTTCCGTTCCAATCTTTACCTTTACCGCACCTGAGACTGCGATCTACGAAGTCTATACTGATGGTATCGTCAGTGGAGACACCGACGATGACAGCTATCAGGGGATGGTCCGAGTTCGCAATATCTTTGACCGCGGTCTCTCCGTTGAAGAACAGATGAATCCTGCGGAGGGCTGGGGTGATGTTCATACGTACTACGAAATGCAGGCTGGTGAAACTTATTACATTCGCGTTGGCGAGGTTAGTGGTAAATATCTCAGTGCTAAAATAGCTGTCCGTAAACCAACCATGGTTAATGTCAATCTTCATGCCAACCTCCCCGGCGAAACTGGCGCCTATTTCAACGGTGATCCTACAAAGCTCACCGAAACCATTGCTTTTCCTGTCGGCTATGATATCCGAACTAAGAGTATCGATGGCTTAAACTACGATGAAGAAAACTATCAGTTCGGCACTTGGCGGGCCGAAAATGATGACGGTCACAGTTATCTACTTATCACAGAAGATACGACTGATCTCTATGCTTCTTATGTTGAGATGACCACCGTTTACCTTGATTATAACGGAGGTTACGACCCGTTCACAAAGGCCCCCTCTTATGCAGCAAAGTTTATCCCTGGCCGATCTTTCCAAACCCCAGTTGACCCGTCAATTAGCAACCCTGCAATTAGCTTTGTGGGCTGGTCTCGCAATCAATCTGCAACCGAGCCAGACAGTGACATTATAGAAGGTGGTATGGATGCTGGTAGTTTAAAAAACCAAACTCTTTACGCAGTTTATGGTGAAAAAGTTCCAGTCACTTTTGTTGTACATGGTGGTGGTTATATGGTTGACGATCCGAATATTACTGTTTTCGAGACCTCAATCGGCAAAGGCCACATCTTCTATGGCATGGCAGTTATGCATGACAATGAAAATATCAAGCATTCTGGTTGGATTGATCAGAATGGAGAGCGAATCTACGAAACCTCTGAATATGATTCAAATTATCATGTTAATGGCGAGTCGATTTTTACCGCCGTTCTTGATTACCAGCTCAGCGCGTTTGCCAATGGCGGTCTCTTCCCGAACGGAGGCATCGGCGGCGCCGAGATTATCCGCGCTGAAGTGTCCTATGAAGATGAAGATTCGACTTTCTCCTTGAGCGATATTTTAG
>JAZRRY010000109.1:0-2049 GCA_045651145.1 Candidatus Nanosyncoccus sp. | reverse complement strand
ACCAAAAGAGTAGAAATCCTCGGCGAAACATACTATCATTCTCTAGCCTTTTTCTACAATCTGGACGAGTTCGAATCTCAAGTCGCAATGCACGCTAGTAAAATCCAAGAGCTTTTCGGTGTCAAACCTAAAGTTTTTCGTAATACCGAATTGGCCTACAATGACCAACTTGCATCTTGGGCCGATCAGCAAGGTTACCGAGGTGTTCTTTCTGAAGGTTGGGACAAAGTTTTAAAATGGCGCAGCCCAAATTACGTATACCGCCCCTATGGATGTAAGAATATCAAGCTATTACTTAAGAATTACCGCCTTTCAGACGATATCGCTTTTAGATTTTCTAACCGCGGATGGAGCGAGTGGCCACTTACCGTACCAAAGTATCAGAAATGGCTTGAAACAGAATACCTCAGGGGTCCGCTCATTAATCTGTTCATGGATTTTGAGACCTTTGGCGAACACCAATGGGCTGATACCGGTATCTTTGATTTCATCAATAAATTAATACCTAGCTGGCTTAAAAATAACGATAATAAATTTGTAACCGTATCCGAAGCCTGTAATGTTACCGAAGTGGCCGACGAAATCTCCATTCCCGACACCATCACCTGGGCTGACGCGGAGCGTGATTTGTCTGCATGGCTATCAAACAAAATGCAAATCTCAGCCATGGATCAGCTATATGGCATGATAGAGGCCATCCTTAACACCAAGGACGCCAAGCTAATCTCTGATTGGCGCCATCTTACCACTTCAGACCACTCCTATTCAATGTGTACCAAATACTGGAATGACGGCGACGTGCATGCCTATTTCTCTGCCTACGCTAGCCCATATGAATCATTTATGTACTTCCAAAATATCCTGCACGATCTAAAATACCGAATCAAAAAAGCAGAAAAAAACAAATAGCTCAAATAATCGAACTATTTGTTATATTTCTTTAACGCTTCTTCTCTTTGACTTCGTTACGCCCAAGACTCTTCTTGGTTTCTGTAAATAGCACGTGCTTTCTAAGGACTGGATCATACTTACGAAGACTCAACTTATGAGGAGTATTCATACTATTTTTCTTAGTATAGTAAGCACGGACCCCAGATTCTTCCGAAACGAGCCCAAGTAACTTTCTCTTAGTATTATTCTTCTTTGCCATAATTATCTATTATTTTATCACAGAAAAAGAAAAATGGCAAGGCTCTCGCAAGAACCTTGCCATCGACGGCGATGAAATATGGCTGGGGCAAAGCGGCTATGCGCCGCAACTGAGATAGTGGACGTTGCGTTCTGCTTCGGTCGTAAACGGACGCCCACACCTGGGGCAACTCCAAGTCACCCAGCGAATCCTGCGCTGCCAATACTTACCAGGCATATATATCACCCTCCTTTCAATGTACTTGCATTGATATAGCTAAATCCTACCCCTAAGTCATTCTACGGCGGCATACTGCCCTCCTTAAACGCACGGATATTCGAGAGCGAAGGCCTAGCGCAAATCTACATCACAGAGTTCAACGTCACCATGACTAAAACACTCCCTTCAAATGAAAATAACTACACCAATAGTATGTTTGCATTATATACCATAACTAAAAAATTTGCAAGCATAAGCGTCATACATTATGAACTTGTCAATTTATCCACAAATTTCTTGATATCTTTTATCCCTAAAGCATTATCTGAGGCTACAAATATCTCCGGATTATCAATAAAGTCTAAGGACTCTACCAACCCGTAAACTGTTTTCATTAGCGCCAAAAGCTCTTTTTCGTCATCTTCGCAAAATTCATAAGGCTTATCGTATACCTCACGGTCTTTCTTATCTGGAGTTACGAATAGGATATGGGCTTCTTCTACCTTATATTTAGAATATGTTGCAGAATTATTTAATAACAACTTATAAAACCCTAGCTGTAGCATATACTTATAGAGCGTAGCGTGTGAACGCCATTTTTCCTTATGGTAGCCACCAGTCTTAAAGTCATATATTTTAATCGTTTTATTCTCTTCGTCAATCAAAATATGATCAATTTTCCCAGTCACCGGTACACCATT
>JAZRRY010000108.1:0-3011 GCA_045651145.1 Candidatus Nanosyncoccus sp. | reverse complement strand
GTCAACTCCTTGGCTCACAGAACGACATGGCTACGATCCGACTTAACGTACTTTTGATCGCAAAGAAGTGGAAGCGGTAGCTAAAGCGCGATTAGATGAAATATTCGGTGAGGTTCGCAAGAAACTTAAAGCCGCTAAATACGATCAACGTTTGCCAGAGGGAATTGTGCTAGTTGGTGGTGGAGCCAAGATGCGTGATATTGATTTATTTGCTAAGGACGCTCTTGAGGCTGCAGTAAAGGTGGGGGTACCGAAGGGGTTGAATGGCGTCGCGGAGCCGATTGAGAAGCCAGAATTTGCTGCTGCTGTAGGACTAGCATTGATGGCCGCCGAAACATCTCAATTCGATCCTACGACGACAAAGAAATCTAAAAAATCAAAAGGATCTAAATCGGGTTTTGGGTTTATAAAGAGTATCTTTTCTAAGTTTTAGTTAAATGTGAAATAAAAAATAATACCGCGTGGCGGTATTATTTTGTGTGGGCTACTTTTTAGATTTTGTCGATTGCTTCAACTACATAGAGCAGAGCTTCGGCGCGCTCTGTATCGTCGGCCATTTCTTTTGCAGCGCGATAGGCTGGTTCTAAGACAGAATAGTCACGTAGTTCTTCGAAGATATCTTTATAGATATTAAACTTTTGTGAAACGTTAATGTGGAGATTATCTAATACTGGAATTAGGTCACGTAATGCAGCTTGCTTAATTTGCTTTACGTTAAGAGAATCTTTTACCGATTCGGTGGCTGGAGCGTTATCAGACGGACTCTCAATTGTTTCGCTAACTGCTACGGATTCGGTGGCGACTGGTGCGGGGGTGGAGAAATTGGGAGGAGTTGGGAAATTATTTAATTCTGGGACGTCCATTGCCTCGAGGGGGGCGATTGGCTCTGGTGCAGGAGGAACCATTTCAACTCTTGGTTCAGGGAATGGACCAACAGGATCTCCGAGCTCTCCGGTATCGCCTTCTGGCACTGATGACGGTGCTGCTACGGGATCTGAAAAAACTGGGTCCACGTTTGTAGTATTAGTGATATTGTCTATTGCTTTTTGTAAATCATTATCTACTGTCTGATTTTCATCCATTTTTTTGCCCACCTTTACATTTTACTTATGTTAATACTATCATACTTTTTTTATATGCGCAAGAAGTTTACGATCTTATCAAGAAAATCCAATTTGACGTCTTCCATCGGAAGATGTGCACCTAAGGCATCAACAATTGCTTCGCCGCTATCGACAGGAAAATAAACCTTAACATTGATTGAAAGGCGTTTTTGGGGAATTAGGATAGCTGAATAGTTTGGACCTTCCTTAAGGATGCCAAAAGCTCTGAATTCGCTATAGTTGTGGAGTTTGCCACCTTCGGTCAATCCGTCCTGGGTGAGGGTGTATTTGATTTTTCGAGGCGGACGAAAAGCGGAAATAAGGATTGCTATTACGCTAAGTATAATTAGTATTAGAAAAGTCCACCATTGGAGCCATACTGCTAGGATGCACAGTCCTGCAGTGACGACGAATAAACCAATATACCAGACGGTATTATGCTCGCGCACTAAATATTCTTCTGCTTCCCAGGTGATTTCTTGATGACTGTTTATCATAAGCTTATTATAACACAGAACGGTCGGCTTTAAAAAAGCAAGCTTTCTGCTTGCGTGATGGCGGAGGGTGGGAGATTCGAACTCCCGCTCCAGATCACTCCAGACTAACGATTTAGCAAACCGTCCCCTTCAGCCACTTGGGTAACCCTCCGCGTATATCTATTGTAGCATATATTTTGATTTTTGATGAGATGTGATATAATCGAGGCATGAAAAAGTATTTACGATTATTTTTACCATCACTAATAATGTTAGGTGTTTTAGTTATTGTTGGTGCGCAAGGCGCTTCTGCACTTACGCTAAGGGAAGGGGCGGAAGCTGCTAGATGTGATGGCTGTCCGGCAGATTTGTTTGGTGGAACGGGTATTTTTAAGCAAATCACCAATACTATTCTTTATATCGTAGGCGTAATCGCAGTTATCATGTTGATTATTGGTGGTATTAAATATGTTATTTCTGGTGGTGATGCTAAGAAAGTCCCTGACGCTAAAAATACGATTCTTTATGCAATTATTGGTCTCGTGATTGCTTTTCTAGCATTCGCGATCGTAAATTTTGTGATTTCTGCTTTGCCTTCATCAGAAGACAGCACAACAGGCTTAATTCTTGATTCGACTAATTGCTAATATTAGTATTATAATTTTGTTTGCGCCTGCGGAGGTGAGGATTTTGTAGGCAGATTTCATGCTGGCGCCGGTGGTCCAGACGTCGTCAATTAAAAGATAGGTAGTTGATTGATTAGCTTGAAATTTGGAATTGAATCGATAGGCTTTTTTGGCTTGAGCTATTCGAACAGATTCTGTGGCTCCTACTTGTACGGAATTATGGGCTCGCTTTAAGATTGGCTTGACGGACCAGTCGCGGTGAAATTTAGCTAGGTTTTTGGCGATTTGCATAGTATGATCGAAGCCGGGTTCGCGGATATGCCCTGAAATGGTGGGGAGAGGGACGACGACTACCTCACCTAATATTGTTGGCAAAATATTGTCGGCAAGGCTAGGCAGGGTTTGTGCCACGGCTCTAGCGGAAGAATATTTAAGATCGCGTATCAAGGTGCCGACTAATGTATCACGATCGGCTAAAGTATAAACTAATGGAAGTGAAGTGCATTTTGGACACTTGCCGGTAGGGTTTTCTGACTTGCAATTTGGGCAGATGTTTTGGTGGTTTAAAATTATGTTATTTTTACAACAATTGCAAAGTGGACTACCGACTCTTCCGCAACCCCTACAGATATGGGGTGCAACAAGATTGATTGGATTAATAAATGTTGTATTTTTTACAATAAAACTCATAATTCTCTTGATTTTACTATAGCCATGCTATATAATAAAGCATAACAATATAAGTGTGGAGGAAATATGGCTCGTACAAACAGTGACGATTTGCTGATGGAAGATGACCTCGCTGC
>JAZRRY010000107.1:0-3621 GCA_045651145.1 Candidatus Nanosyncoccus sp. | reverse complement strand
AAAGCCTAACTGCTGTGGCTATTTCTGGTACTACTATTGCATCTATCATCCTCGTAGGACTAACAATACTCTACATCAAGAAAAAGACTCTCTAGGGGGGGAGGGGTAGCATATAAAATCATTTATAATAAAAAACAGGATGCATAATAAGCATAAAACTATTGTAAAGGTTAAATAAAGAAAGGAATAATATGATTTATTTAACCTCAAACCTGGACAAAATGCGAGAAGCTAAAGAATATTTCGAAAAGAAGTATGGTCTTGAAGTTGAGATACTGAATCCAGGTTTTGAACCAGTAGAAATACAAGCCTCAACATGTGCTGAAGTAGTTGCCTATACGGTTAAGGATGCGGCGGAACGATTAGGAAAAGCGGTTGTAAAATCGGATGCCGGATTTTACGCTGATGCACTTGGTGGACTGCCTGGTCCATATAGTAAGTTCTTTGACAAACAGATTGGTGTAAAGAAATTTCTACATATGTTAAGAGATGAGACTAATCGTAAGGCAAGAATTGAACATTGCTGGGCTTATTGTGAGCCAGGTAAGGAGCCAAAAGTGTTCGTTGACGGCAGTGAAGGTACTATTGCTATAAAGGAATCTGGGGAAAGCAGTCGTTGGGTAGATAAATTCTTTATTCCTGATGGTGAAACTAGGACGATTAGTGCTATTCGTGATGAGAATTATGAAGAGTCCAACAAATACTGGGGCGATGCCAAACAACAATTAGTTGAATATTTATTGAATAAGGAGTGATAAGGATAAAGCGCTAGCGGAGGTCCGAGTCTGTTCCTTTTTTCACAAAAAAATGGCTCCCCGGGCCAGACTCGCACCGAAGCGCTAGCGGAGGTCCGAGTCTGTTCCTTTTTTCATAAAAAAATGGCTCCCCGGGCCAGACTCGAACTGGCAACCTCGAAGTTAACAGCTTCTTGCTCCACCATTGAGCTACCGGGGAAGGTATCCCCATTATAGCATATTTTTTTAAAATGTGATAAAATTACCTTAATATCGTCAGCTGGTGGCTGAAACTTTCTAAAAATATAAGTCCCGCTACCGAAAAAATAGGTCTCAGTCAGGACCCGTACGACGTTAAACAGAAAGGAGCGTTATGGAAGAAAAAACAATTCAAATTGCTGGTTCTATCACCGTCGACGAGCTATCTCAGGCGCTTGGTCTTTCTGTAACTGAATTGATCGGAACCTTATTTAAAAACGGCATCGTAGCTACCATTAATCAGAGGCTCGACTACGAAACGGCGAGCATTATCATCGACGAGCTAGATCTAAAAAACGTCAAACTAGAAAGAAAAAACACTTCTACAAAGACCTCTGATTTACATAGGGAATTATCAGATAAAGCTGTCACTCGTCCTCCAGTAGTTGCCGTAATGGGTCACGTCGACCATGGTAAGACCACTTTGCTAGACACCCTGCTCCACAAAAAGACCGTCGACGATGAAGCCGGTGGTATTACTCAGCACATCTCGGCTTATCAGTTGAAGCACAATGACCGCCTAATTACGTTCCTTGATACCCCTGGCCACGAGGCCTTTGCTGCTATTCGCCAACATGGCGCCATGCTTACCGATATCGTTATAATCGTGGTTGCCGCAGATGATGGAGTCAAGCCTCAAACAATTGAAGCTATTAACTTCGCTAAATCCGCCAACGCCAAAATCATTGTTGCTATTAATAAGATAGATCGCGAAGGTGCCGATATCGACCGCACTAAAGCCGACCTCAGCAACAATGGTCTTCAGCCTGAAGAATGGGGCGGTGATATCGTAATGATACCAATTTCAGCCAAGCAAAATCAAAATCTAGACAAGCTACTAGACATGATCTTGCTTACAGCCGACATCGAAGAACTCAAAGCCGATATCAATATTCCGGCCGAAGGCTTAGTGATTGAATCCCATATGGAAGTCGGTAAAGGATCAGTGGTGAATCTACTTGTCACCGGTGGGGAATTAAAGACAGGTGAATTTATCGTGGCCGGTTCAACTTACGGCAAGGTGCGCACCATGCTAGATTGGCAAGGTAAACCTAAGGGCAAAGCCACTCCTTCTACCCCAGTTACGATTACTGGTTTCAAGGAACTTCCAAATTTTGGTGATCGGTTTATTGAGGTCGGAGACGAAAAGACTGCCCGCAAAATGGCTCTCTTAAATGCACAAAACATTGCCAACGAATCTGCTTCTGCCAACGTCACCAGCACTGACCTCCTCCGTATGATGAACGTAGCGGACAATTCTAAGACCTTCAACGTCATTATTAAAGGGGATGTGCTTGGCTCTGTTACATCAGTAGTAGATAGCTTAAAGCTAATTGATACACATGGCGAAATTAATCTCAACATCGTCTCTACTGGTGTCGGCGATATCAATGAAAACGATGTATACATGGCTGCTGGCGGCAACACTGTAGTATACGGCTTTAACGTATCTGTTCCGATCAACATCTCAAAAATGGCAGCTCGCGATGGTGTCCCTATCCGCACTTACAAAGTAATCTATGAGCTTCTAGACGATGCCAAGCATGAGATGGAGAACCTACTCGATGTTGAAGTTATCGAAGAAGACAAAGGCGAACTTAAGGTTCTCGGGGTCTTTCGTACCGAAAAAACCAATCTTATCGCCGGTGGGGAAGTATTAAAGGGCGACGTAAAAACAGATTACCTAGCCCGTGTAATTCGTGATAAAAAATTCATTGGCGAAGCTGAAGTCGCCTCCGTCCAGAAGGAAAAAGTCGACGTTAAGGAGTTAGTTGCCGGCGAGACCGGTGGCTTAGCACTTAAAACTACACACAAAATTGACCTCCAAATCGGCGACCGCCTAGTCTTCTTCACTCGCGAGACTAGAAAGCGCACATTGTAATATTAAGCTCCTTCTGAACTCACATTTTTCCGGCTAAAAAACTGAAAAAATAGTAGTGGGAAACCGGTACTGAAATACCGGAAGGTTCCCACTTAATTATTTTTTCAGCTTTTTACCGTTGTGAGTTTAGAAGGAGTTTATTATTATTTTGAGATTTTCAGTCTAAATGCGGCAATTTCATACTTGTATGCTATTATAGTAGGCATAAGGAGATTAAAATGCTATTTGACGATAAATTTTTACAGGATATGGGGCTATCGGCAATGCCTGAAGATCAAAAACAGAAGTTCTTAGACTATGCACAAGAAGAGCTTGAAGTTCGCATCGGCGAACGAATTTCTAGAGGCCTAACACAGGCGCAATTAGCCGAATTTGATCAGATAAGCGATCCGAATGAATCTGTTCGTTGGCTCGAGAAGAACCGACCTGACTACAGGGAAATTGTCAACCGCGCTATTGAAGAAATGAAAGAGGAAATCCGTATTAATCGTGAGAGGCTAGTCGGGATTCAACCGTCTAACAGATAATATGTTATTTCTTGTATCCGTTTAGGAAGCTTTTTGCGTCCATTTGTTTACGGCCTTCTGGCTGTAGCTTGCCTACGGCCACTAGAGCCCCATCAGCGCATTTTATCGTCAAAGACGCTTCCTCACTCGTCTTTAAAGCATGAGCGTCTAAAATGATGCAATTTTGGCCGTAGAACGCATATTTTGGCTTAGGGTAGCCTTGAAAAGCTATGATCTTTCG
>JAZRRY010000106.1:0-4973 GCA_045651145.1 Candidatus Nanosyncoccus sp. | reverse complement strand
TGGCTACGATCCGACTTAGCCTTAACATCCGCAAAGTCTAGATTAATTAAAGAATGCTCAGTAATTAACTCAGAAATACCTTGTACGCCCTGGCGCAATACATCATCAGCAATCTTAAAAGTTTCAAGAAGAGGCGTGCGTGGATCAATAGTCTGAAGCAAACGATCGTTCGGAATTGTAATTAAAGCATCTACTTGACGAGCTAATTTATCAATCGCAACCTCTGCGTTTGCCTTTCGGCGAGCTCCTTCAAAAGTAAATGGCTTTGTAGCTACACCTACTGTCAGAATGTCTTTTTTGCGAGCTTCTTCTGCTACAATCGGACCAGCACCAGATCCAGTACCACCACCAGCACCAAGCGTAATGAAGGCCATATCCGCACCATCAAGTGCTTTACCGATCGCCTCCCTACCTTCCTCGGCTCCCTCACGACCCTTTTCTGGATCGCCACCAGCACCAAGCCCTTTTCCGATATGAACCTTCACATCGGCCGGAGAATGATGAAGCGCCTGCGCATCGGTATTAATAGCTACAAATTCCACACCAGAAAGACCCACCTCTTTCATCCTCTCTACCGCCGAACCACCGGCACCACCAACTCCTACTACCTTTATACTAGCTTGACTTTCCACCTCTGTAGGTTTAACTTCTGGCATAATAATATCCTCGCTTTAAATATAACTATAGTATATACCCTTTTTCTCCCTAAATCAAGGGGTTTATGAGGCCGACTTAATTATTAGCCTTCTGTAAATTATTAATTTTACCTAATACTTCAAGATATTCTGCACTATCTTCAGAAAACCTACCGAGTTGCTCTTTTAGTGACGCAATTTCCTGCTTTTTTAATTCCGTCTGATACCTAGCTAGTAATTCATTTGCTTCTTCTTCGGGATCATAATTCTTCAGATCCCCATGTTCTTGATTAAACACTAGCTCAAGCTCAGACAGGCGCGCCTCATCATTTGGTACCTCTAGTAAAATCTGCGCCTTAGTCACGCCCCCGTAAATTTTAATAGCAAGTAAAGAATCTTCAATTTTTTTTAACTCGTCACTTTTTACTTCAGTCTTAGGTTTTTTGTAATACTTCTTCGTTGAGGAGGACAATTTATCTTCAAGTCGCTTCCCCTTTTCGCGTAAGACCTCCACTTCTACCCCAAGCTTTTCTGCTACCTTTTTTTCGTAACTGGCTTTTTCTACCTCATCTTTAATATATGAAATTAGTTTTAATGCCACATCAGAATACTTACGTTTTCCAGGAGCCGTAGTTAAGTTTAAATCTTCTTCATATTTAGTTAAGAGCCAATCTACAGCCGGCATACGATGTTCAACTGCTGTCTGCCATAATTTCGGATCTTTTTGTATTAATTCGTCAGGATCTTTAGCTCCATGATAGTCAGAAATTACCGTAAGATCGATACCCAAATCCCCAGCCATCATAATAGCTCGTTCTGTTGCCTTAACTCCCGCCGCGTCTCCATCATAAGCCAAACGGATATCTGAAGTAAGATTAGAGAGTGCCTTAATGTGTTGCTCAGTCATAGCCGTACCAGAAGTAGCCACAGCCTCCTTTACTCCCGCTTGATGCGAAGATATTACATCCATATTACCTTCCACAATCACTACGTACCCACTCCGACGAATAAACTCCTTCGCCTGATATAGGCCAAAAATAAACTTGGATTTATTAAATAGTAATGTCTCGGGGGTATTTAAATATTTAGGCTCCCCATCTTTTATTACACGCGCCGTAAAACCAATCACGTTTCCAGTTGTATCAATAAATGGCACAGTCATTCGGTCTCTAAATAAATCGGTCTTAAACCGATTAAGTAGCCCAGCTGCGTCAAGCTCATCCAAAGTGTACCCTCGCTTGCTTAAAACATTAACCAAAGCCTTACCGCTACCAGGGGCATATCCAATTTTAAATTCCTGTACCGTACTACGATGTAGATTTCTCTTATAAAACACATATTCCCCTACTACTTTATCGCGCACTAAGCATGCTTGATAGTATTTAGTGGCTAGCGTAAGTGCCTCTTTAGCCCGTGCCTTTTTCCTAGCCACCTCTGGGTCTCCACCACGATATTTAGTTAGATCCACACCCGCCTGCGCCGCAAGCTTTTCCATGGCTTCCTTAAAACCAATACCTTCAACTTCCATTACGAAACTAAAGATATCACCACCCTTATTCGCCGAAAAATCATGCCAGATTCCCTTTTCGGGAGAAACCATAAAACTAGGGGTTTTATCAACACCCCAAGGAGAATGACCTTTCAAATTTCGGCCAGCTCGTTTCAGCTCCACGTACTGTCCCACTACATCCTCAATCGCGAGCCGAGATTTTATTTCCTCTTTCGCGTCATTCATATAGATAGTATAGCATACAACATCCATTAGATATGATATAATAAACCTAATATGGACGGGCAAGAATATCTCAAACAAATATCAATCGATAATCGACCAGCTCCCAAAAAAGGTCGCGATATTTTCACTTCCAAATATTTCATGCTTGGAATGGGAGCACTAACCCTACTAATTATTATCATAATTATCGGAGCAATTCTTCATGGCAATAAAGGCAATAATAAAAACACAGTTTATTCTTTATTACTTCACATAGATAATACTTCCGAGCTCATCCAAAATTATCAACCAGAAATCAAATCCTCTAATCTAAGGTCTAGCAGCGCTTCACTATATGGCGTCTTAACTAATACCAGCAAAAAACTCACCGACCACCTTACCGAAAAATATAATTACAATCCCAAAAAACTTGACGAAAATCTAGTCGAAGAAGCCACTCTTAATAAAGACGGCCTAGAATCAGATTTATTTGAAGCTAAAATTAACGGTACTTTAGATCGAATTTTTGCCCACAAAATGACCTACGAAATCTCAATCCTAGACAACGAAGAGGTTAAAATCATCAATACGACAGGCGACTCTGAGCTAAAAGAAATCCTTACGACCTCGCAAAAAGGCCTAGAAGTCCTGTACGACAATTTTAACAAATATTCAGAAGCCAATTAACGAAAGGAGTACAAAATGGCAGAAGACAAGAAAGAAGAAAAAAAGAGCTTTAAGGAAGAATTTATTGAATTCATCAATCGTGGCTCGGTAGTAGATTTAGCTGTAGGTGTAGCCGTAGGTGGCGCTTTTACTGCAATTGTTAACTCGTTAGTCAACGATATCGTCATGCCAATCGTCGGCCTCATTGGTGGTGGCGTAGATTTTACCGGCCTAGCCATCCGCATTCCAAATTTCTTCGGCAACGGCGACGAAGCTGTCATCGCCTACGGTAATTTCATTCAAAATGTTATTGAATTTCTAATTATCGCCTGGGTTATCTTTCTAATCATCAAAGCCATGAACCGCATCAATGAAAAGCGCGAAGCTAGATCCAAGCAAAAGAAAGAAACCACCGCAAAAAAGTCTAGCGACGACAAAAAAGCCGAAAACAAAGCAAAAGCTAAATAATACTATGAAACTAAAAGTCCCCGAAAGGGGACTTTTTAAACTGTAAGATTATAACTCAGACGAATCAAATCTTCTAGCTCACGAATCGTTAATTGTCCAGCTAAAACGATCTCCACCCCACCACGACCATAATATCGCGATTCCATCACTGACTCGTATCTTTCTTTTAAGACTGCCGACAACTTAGCATCGCATCGCACTTCTATCGTATTGCGATGTATTACCAAAAAAGCCATCTTCCCCTTAAAATAAATGTCGCGATCTTTTTCACTCTTTACAGTATATTCATCAATACCGCTTATTTTAGAAACGTCAAGTACCATTTTAGCTCCTCTATCGAACCTTGAATATCATCTAATGCACGATGATGATCCGGCTTAGTAAATTTTTTATTTAAAGCATTTTCAAAATATACTTTCCAAGCAGACACGTCCAGCATACGATAATGTAGCAGTTTATTAAACTCAGGCATTTCCCTCTCGATAAACTTACGATCTTGATGAATAGAATTCCCTGCAAGATAAACTACCTTCCCGAAATTCTTTTTCACAAATTCGATTAACTCTTTTTCAACTGTGCTAACTGATTTACCCGATGCATTCTGAGCCTCTAACGCTTCACGTGATTCCTTATTCTTTTCCCAAAATTCTCCCACCATTCTGGTCCTAATCAGCTTCTCATCTACCTTTACAGCTGCTTCGTAACGAGCAATTTCATTTAGATCCATATCGGAAGCAATAGCTGCCACTTCCAAAATTCTATCTTTCACCGGATCAAGTCCAGTCATCTCCAAATCAACCCACAGAAGTTTAGCCTTTTTCATTACATCTCCTCTGGCACTTTAATACCTAGAATGTCAAGACCATGAATCATAGTCCCTAAATATACCTTCACTAACCTTGCACGCTCTTGCTCTTTATCGCTACCGACCACAGCACATTTTTCATAAAACCTAGAAAATTCTTGCGCTAGTTCATATAGATAATTAGCTACCTTATACGGCGCCATCTCACTTACGGCCTCATCTAGCATTACCTTATACTCTAACAACTTTTTCACAAGCGAACGCTCTTCATTACAAAAAACCTTCTCTAATGAATTATCATTCTGCAAAACATCTTTATTTAAATTGGCTTTTTCTAATATCTTTTTTGCTCTCACACACGCATATAGTAAATACGGTCCAGAATTTCCAGTCATCTTCACTGATTCTTTCGGATCAAACACAATATTTCCGCCCATCTTATATTTCAAAAATGCATATTTAATAGCAGCTAATGAAACCTTATCATCGGTAGATTCGTACTCCTTCTTTAGCTCATCCTTCACCAGCTCTATCACATCTACCGCCTTCAAGAAATTGCCTTTCCTAGAAGACATCTTTACATTACCCGGTAACTTCACTAATCCATGCACTAAATGGTTGGTACGCTTTGTAAGTTCTGGCTCAAACTGTTCGATCGATTTGTACACCACTTTCATGTATTCCA
>JAZRRY010000105.1:0-7770 GCA_045651145.1 Candidatus Nanosyncoccus sp. | reverse complement strand
TTAGAAAGGAAGGTGTTTTAGATGAACGTCAATTTTATCCCAATCTTAGTGGTTCCAGCAGTTCCTTGTAATGGAGGGATAAGATTCCTTCACCGCGAGAATCAGATCGACATCAGTCGCAATATGGCTGATGAAGTTTGGAAGATCTTGAGTTTTTGCAATGGATATACGAATGTCTCCTCTATCATTGAGTCTTCTGGCTTACCTAAAGACGACGTGATAGAAATTCTCGTTGAATTAGAAGATATGGAACTTATCGTTGATTCAAGGCATCAGTTCATGCATTTTCACCGCATCAGTAACTACCCGTCTGCTATCAACTCGAATCTCACTCAAGACGAAGTCGAAGCTTACACTAAGAGCGAAAGGTTACCAGTTAAGTCTGGTAGAGTTATCCAGTTTGATTGCAACATATCTTCAGCGTTATTTTCAATCAGAGAAAATCGACGCTCTTGTCGCTCCTTTTCGGAGAAGAAGATGACGGTCAATCAAATCGGTAGCATTTGCCACTTCGCCTACTCGATTCCTGATCATTCGGTACCGAGTGGTGGAGCACTCTATCCGCTTAGGATTTATGTACTAATTGAAAAGCCACAAGATGGGCTCGAACCTGGTTACTACGAGTATGACGCTGAGCAAAATTGTCTCGTCTGTTTCAATGGCGAGGTCGATACTGAACAGTTGAAATACTGTTTTAACCAAGAAGAGATGCCTTTTGGCTCTTCTGTGCAAATTGTCATTGCGGCAGATCTTGAACGCCAGCCATACAAATATGCTAATCGTGGCTATCGTTTGACGCTAATCGAGGCAGGTCACGTTGCCGAAAACATTAGTCTCTATTGCGCCGAGCAAGGTCTTGGCGCTTGCGAGATGGGCGGCGTTCAGGATTGGCCTTTGAGGCAAGAGCTTGAGCTCTCTGGTAGTATTTGGCCTATACTTGCAATTCCAGTAGGTTACCCGGCAGACCCCGAGACAGGGCAGTTCAATAAGATTCGTTTTGTCGAGGAGTGTGTTGGCATAGATTATCCAGTTAAAGATGTATGGACGCGCGTGTTCGATAGTGATGGCTCATTCTTTGGAGCCACGACTACTTATCTAGATGAAAGCGGCAATATTCAATATGCCGGAGCGACTAGCCCATCTTATGCAGACGCCGTTTTTAAGGCGACTATCGAGGGTTATGAACGCTACCAATCCAGTCAGGTGCGAGTGGATTTCCGAGGTTCAGCAAACCAAGTGCCGGGTAAGTGGCTTGATCCTAGAGTGTATTTTCCGCTCACGGAAGAACAAGCTAAAAAGTGCGGAGTGAAGTTCTTTACGAACGATCTCGTTATTAACTGGACCTTGGGAACTAATTATGACGGCTCTGGAATTTATGTTCCGTCAGATTTAGTTTATTATGGTCAGAAAGATGACAAAAACCGCATTTACTATGGCAATTCGTCTGGCATTGCGGCTCATTTTGACTTTGACGAAGCCAAGAGACGAGCCGTCATCGAACTAATTGAACGCGATGCGTTGATGTGTAACTGGTTTTCTCAGGAGTCTCCGTGTCGAGTAGATGAAAAGATTCTCCCAGTTCATGCCAGGAAGCGTATTGACCACTTCGCGAAGCAAAATCGTCAATTGATCGTTCTTCAGATTCCAAGCGATTATGGAATGGTATTTGAGACGGTGATTGTCGGTGATGAATATCCGCGTTTCGTGAGTGGAGCGGCGGCTACGATCGATAAAAAATCCGTAGATGATGCGATTCTGAAGTCTATGCAGGAAGCGGAATACAATCTTCTATTAGCTCTCCGCTATCCAGATATGACATCAATAGATCCGTCTAGTGTTTCTACGCCAGTAGATCACGGAAGGGTCTACTACTTCAAGGAAAATGCCGACAAGCTTCATTGGCTTTGGAAGAGCGTGACCTCCGAGGGCCACATTCAGGAGAGCACGGCAGTAAAGAACCTTAATTGGTTCTATAATGAGCACCTGCAACTTGTAACAGTGGATTTGTCCGATAGAAAATCGGATATTAAGGTTGTCCGCGTACTCAGCCCTTGGCTCGTGCCTATCAACTTCGGATTCAATTCGGCGCATTATACGCATCCAGCCATTCAGCAATCAGTTGGCGTCAATCCGAACAGTCTGAGAATGCCACACTACTTTGCCTAAGGGCTAGAGCTCAGCAAAAAGCACGGGTTTATATCCGTGCTTTTTCATTTATAAAGCAATCTTGAAATCTGCGTATTTATCAGCAAATGCTTCTTCAATTTTTTTATCGGTTTTCTCGAGATACTTTTTGACTAGATAATGTCCAAGTGAATAACCCGACCAGCGTGGTAGTTTATCGTTACCATTGAAGAATATAGTATTGTAATCATAATAATTGGAACCTAATTGGTCACGAAGCTCTTCAAGGATTTTTTTGTTTTCTTTATCTGCTCGTCCAAGGATAGTTTTAATAAATAAAGTTTTTTCGGATTCGTCTTTCACAAATTCGGCTTCAAGCATACAGGCGAGCCCCTCAAAAATTAATCCATCAAAGAGAGATTTTATCTGCTCATCATTTTTGCCCCAGCGGGCTGCATGACAAAGTTCGTGTACAACATTTTCAGAAATTAGATTTTCGGTAACCTTTTCGTCATCAATATTAATACGAATAAAATCAGCTGAGAAAGTATACCCACCAGCACCATTTTCTGGTATTATCATTGGGATTCTATTCGTGACCAGAATATCAATATCCCAATCTATTTTTAGTTTTGGAAAAACATATTCCTGGGCTGTTTTTACGGCGTCTTTAATCATCTTTTTTTTATCAGAGAGATTCCCGTTAGCCTCAGTAAGTAATATATTTACCTTGTTCATAAATATATTGTACCATATCTAGCAAAAAACCAGCCCAACGGTAATTATGGCACGTACCCCCTTTTAATTATGATCTTTTGTGCTAAATAGGTTCTAGCGAGCACGAATAAGTGCTCCATTTTTTTGTGATATAATTGTAATTATGGATATATTTTTAGGTGTAATTGGGGGTGTTATTATTATTTTGTTAATTATAGTAATTGTGCTTTTGGTCCGCAAAAATAATCATCGTGAACAATCGGCGGATTTTAAAGCGATGCAAGAGCGTCTGATTAGGGTTGAGGGGGAAGTTGGTAAAATTAACCCTGCGATTGATCGAAATTTTCGCGAAAATCGTAAAGAAATTGCCGAAAATTTGGAGCGTATGCAAAATAGTAATACTAAAAGTATTGAACAGTTAAGATCTAATAACGAGAAAAAACTCGATGAGATGCGTGAAACGGTAGATGAGAAACTGAAAGCTTCCGTGGAAAAACGTTTCAATGAGAGCTTTAAGTCGATTTCGACGCAGTTGACGCAGGTTTATCAAGGTCTAGGTGAGATGAAGAATTTAGCTAATGGTGTAGGTGATTTGAAAAAAGTGATGGAAGGTGTGAAAACTAGGGGTATTTATGGTGAGGTGCAATTAGGTGCTATCATCGAGGATATTTTAAGTAAATCACAGTATGAAGAGAACGTAATCACAAAGAAGGGTTCTTCGGATAGGGTGGAGTTTGCAATTAAAATGCCGGGCAAGGATACTGAGAGCTTGGTGTATTTGCCGATTGATTCGAAATTCCCAATTGAAAATTATTCACGTTTACTTGCGGCCTACGATAATGGCGACAAAACTGCAATCGAGAAGTATTCGAAAGCTTTGGCGACAGACGTAAAAGAACAGGCCAAAAAAATCTCAACCAAATATCTGGATCCGCCAATGACAACGGATTTTGGGATGATGTTTGTGCCGACGGAATCTTTATATGCAGAAATACTAAGAATTCCTGGCTTATCTGATGAAATTCGGCAGAAATTTCGCGTGTCAATTACGAGTCCATCGACTTT
Source organism: Candidatus Nanosyncoccus sp. (assembly GCA_045651145.1). Classification (GTDB taxonomy): domain Bacteria; phylum Patescibacteriota; class Saccharimonadia; order Saccharimonadales; family Saccharimonadaceae; genus Nanosyncoccus. The sequence goes on along the minus strand of JAZRRY010000105.1, from coordinate 3,864 downwards.
GCCAGTGGCCCTTAACGGGTTATTGATGGGATTCAAGACTGTTGCGATCGAGAAGCGTTCGGCTGAGGTTTGGCAGACTCTTGGTGCGGTAAAGACTCAATTTGGTAAATTTGGGGATCTATTAGAGGGCGTACAAAAGAAGCTACAGGAGTCGGCTAATAAAATTGAATCGGCCAAGACGACTTCTCGCTCGATCGAACGAAAACTTCGTGATGTGGAGGAGCTCCCGGAGCCAGAATCGATTAAGCTAATTGGGGAAGTGTAGAATGAAAATAGGAGTTTTGGGGGCAGGGGCGTATGGTACGGCACTCGGTGGAGTTTTGGATGATAACGGTCAAAATGTTTTTTATTATGATCCTGTGAAGGGCTATGATAATTTAACGCAAGTTATAGATGGCGCAGATTATTTAGTCTTATATATTCCGGCTGAGGCTTCTTTGTTACAATTAGAGGTTTTGCCGGTAAATATTCCTTTAATTATCGCTACGAAGGGATTTTTGTCAGACCAACTTTTTTATAGATTTGAAGATTATATGGTGCTTTCTGGGCCGAGTTTTGCTGATGATATTAAAGCCAAGAAAAACCTGCAACTTACAGCTACCGACAAAAGGATAATTGAACTTTTTAAGACTAATTATTTGACTTTTGATTTTACGAGCGATCGGTTGGGGGTATTGATGTGTGGGGCGCTTAAAAATGTATATGCCCTGCTAGCTGGTTATTTAGATTTACAACGTGGTACCGATGATTGGCTGGCTTATATTACAGAGGTATCGGAAGAAATACGCGCGCTTCTTAAAGCTAACGGTGCTGATCCGGCCACTTTCGATTTGGCTTGTGGCAAAAGAGACCTTGAGCTTACCTGTGGATTGCCCTCTCGTAATTATGAATATGGACAGATGATGAGAAACAACCCCGATGCCAAATCAAATAAAACAGTAGAAGGTTTATCTACCTTAAAGAAAATCAAGAATAATGAAATAATTATTCCGGAAGTAGCTACACACTTAAAAGATATATTAAAACTAAAATTCGGAGGAGATTAAGATGTTAAATCAGAAGCAAAAAGAAGCGGTAGAATATCTAGAAGGTCCACTTCTAGTATTGGCGGGTCCAGGCACTGGTAAGACTCAACTTCTTTCGGAGAAAGTTGCCTATATTTTAAAAAATACCGACACTAGTCCCGAAAATATTTTATGCCTAACATTTACCGAGACCGGTGCTTCCAATATGCGTGAACGGTTAAAATCTATCGTGGGTAGTGACGGTCTCAAAGTTAATATTGGCACATATCATGCTTTTGGGTCAGATATTCTAGCGCAGTATAAGAATTACTCCGATGATTATGATCGCAAATTAGATGCGGCGGTAGACGAGGTGACCCAGTTTAAGATTGTGAAGCGGCTGCAAAATGAATTATCCGGCAAGGATATCTTGCGTGGTGATTCAGTTAAGGACATTATTAGTGTGATTTCTGCCGCTAAGTCTAATGGCCTTTCGGCAGAAGATTTAATGGTAATCGCAAAGCAAAATATAGAGGATTCAGAGGTCTTATCTAAAGCTATTTCTCCTCTTCTGAAAGAGGTGGTGCCACGAAATTTTAGCGCTTCATACGAGAATGCATATAAGCCAATTTATGATATTTTGCAAAAATATGCTGATGAAATTTCGACAGTTAATTTTAAATCTAATAATAACAATCGTGCTGAAGAGCCGATGATAGAGCGCCTGATTTCGATTTTAGCCAAGGATTTGAAAAAAGCGATTGTCGAGGCCGAGTCTGAGGAAAAGATAAAGCCTCTATCTAAGTGGAAAGATACTTATTTTGAAAAGGATGCTAGGGGAAATTTTCGGCTTTGTGATAGGGTGGCCAATAAGAAGTTAGTGAGCGTAGCTACCATCATGCAAAAATATGATGATTATCTAAGACAAAATGGCCTGTATGATTTTGATGATATGATTCAGGAAGCGGTAAGGGTGCTGAGTATAGATAAAGGATTTAAGAGCACCTTGTCGGAGCGATATCAATTTATTATGCTCGATGAATTTCAGGACACGAATCCTTCACAGTTTGCAATCATTAAAGAGTTGACCGATTACGAAAAGCCTTTAATAATGGCCGTAGGTGATGATGATCAGGCGATTTATGAGTTTCAGGGGGCGCTTTCAACGAATTTGACTGATTTTCAGAGGCATTATGATGCAAATGTGATTCCTCTAGTCGAAAACTATCGCAGTACGCAGGAAATTTTGGATTTTTCAAGGAAGGTAATTAATCAAGCGTCTGATCGTTTTGCGGATAAAGAGTTAATGGCCCATAAAGAAGCTCCTAAAAGCTCGCAGATTTATCGGCATGAATTTTTGTCTTCGGATATGGAGTATAGTTTTGTGGCGGATGAGATTGCTAAACTAATCAAAGCTGGTGTCTCGCAAAACGAAATTGCAATTATTTCTTATAAGACTAAGTATTTTATGCCGCTTTTGCCTTTTTTAAAGAGTCATCCTGAGATTAAAATTGCTTACGAGAAAAAGGATAATTTGCTAGAGGACGAAAAAATCCATCAAATTTTGACGATTGCGAAATATATTAATGAGCTGGCTAGCGACAAGCATCCGACTGTGCCGGTGCTTGAAATATTATCTTATCCTTTCTTTAAACTTCCGATGTTAGAGGTGATAAAGTTGGTAGGGAAGGCCAGAAGCGAAAGAAAAGCGATATTTGATGTGTTAGCTGAATCGGACAATGAAGATATTAGGAGAGTGACAGAATTTTTTGCTAATCTTGTGGCTAGATCTTATAATGAGCCTCTAGAATTGTTTTTGGATTATTTGATTGGTGCAACTGAGTTAGATGGGTACCGTTCGGCATTTCTCGAATACTATACTACTGGCGGAGATTATGAAGCGTTTACATTATATGAGAGTATTGCTTCGCTTCGCGGGAAGTTAAATCGACATTTTGGCGAGAAAAGCTTGAAACTAAACGACTTAATTGAGATGATTGACGACTATGAAGATGCTGAGACGGCCTTGAACTCGAGTAGTCCATACAAAGAAGCCGACGAGGCCGTTCAAATATTGAGTGCCCACAAGGCTAAGGGTTTGGAATTTGAATATGTGTTTATTATTTCAGCCGATCATACGGCCTGGGGTAAGGGCAAAGGCAATAATAATATGCTGGTACTGCCTAAGAATCTGACACAGATTAGGCATACTGGTACTACGGACGGAGAAAAATTAAGAATCTTATATGTGGCTCTAACCAGGGCAAAGAGTACCTTATTTATTACAAATTCTTTGCATGATTTTAACGGGAAGTCTCCAGCCAGACTGGAATACTTGGAGGAGTATCAGGATGGTGAAAAGGTATTTTCGCCTCTGATTCCGTCGGGTGAGGTAGACTTACATTACGAAGATAGCGCCTATGTTTGTTCCGAAAACAGTCTAAGAAATTGGCTAGCACCTTATGCGAAATTATCGCCAGATATGCGTGCGATTTATAAGGAACGAATTAAGAATTACAGGATGTCGGCTTCTAGCTTAACTTCGTTTATCGATGTGGTGTATGCTGGCCCGCAGGAATTCTTTAAGAATTACCTATTAAGAGCTCCATATGAGCCCGAAACAGAGGCGATGGCCTACGGTGATTTGATTCATAAAGCGTTTGAAGCAGTTACTAATAAGGGATTAACGGATGAGGAAGCGGTAGAGTTTTTCTTGGCTGAACTTGACAAAAAGGAGCTTTCGGCGGAGATTCTACAAAAACTACGCGAGCGTGGTCCTGAGGATTTGTTGGTTTCATTAAAAGAATTTGGTAATGTTTTACGTCAGGGGAAGGCCGAGGTAGATTTAGGCGTAGAAAAG
>JAZRRY010000104.1:0-3925 GCA_045651145.1 Candidatus Nanosyncoccus sp. | reverse complement strand
ACCGTAATGGAGCTTTCACGTGGGCTTCGAAGTGCTGCTTCTTATGTAAATACTGCTACTACTATGAGTAGTTCAGGTGGTAGTTCGTCTTCTGGATTTTCTGGCGGCGGAGGTGGTGGATTCTCTGGCGGCGGAGGCGGCGGAGGCGGATTTTCTGGCCGTTAGGGTACAATTGGTTATGGAATTCTGGCTTGTTTTTTGGTATTGTGATATAATAAAACCATAAGTATGATTATTAATTTTAATTTTGAGGAATAAAAAATGGACTCAACAAATAACAATCCAACAATTTCGCCAGCTCCATCGCCGGAGCCCCAGCTTGGTGCTAGTGATCAGCCAGGTTCTGCTTCACCATCAAGTCCCGCATCGCCATCGACTCCTGGTATCGCTTTGGATCCGTCGGCAGCCCAGCCTATCAGTCAAGGTCCTACCCCTACAGCGATAAATAGTTCTTCAGTGCCGCCGGTACCGCCAGTTTCACCGGTTAGCACTCCCGTAGATACTCCAGCTGGTAATCCGGTAAGCACTCCAGTGAAGCCGCCAGTAAGCCCCGTAAATCCGCCAATAGCTCCTACACCGGTAACGGCCCCAGTTAATCCTATTATTAATCCGGGCGTTTCATTGCCACAAAATGGCGTAGGTGCAACCGATGCAATCTTAAGGCCTGAACCAGTACCAGAGCCAGATCCTGTAGAGGAAGAATTAAAAGCTCCGATGCGCGCAGCAGCGCCTGCACCTGGATCGATTGGATCGGCGGTTTCTGGGCCCACTAGTGATCTTGGTAATTTGAGTGATCAGACTCCTAGTGTTTCATTTAATGATCCAGCAACAGAGCCAGATTTAATTAATAGCTCCGAGCCTACTCAGGGGAAGAATGCAAAAAAAACAAACAGTAAAACATTAATTGTCTTGATTATTATTGCCGCCATGGTGGTAATTGCCTTGGGTGCTGTACTCGTGATGCAATTCTTGCTTCCGACGTTAACTCCGTCTTCTGGATCGGCAAGTAATGTTAATAATGCAATAGTCAATCCAGATCAAAATACTAATAATTCTTCAAATACTTCCGAAAGTAGTACTACTTCATCGACTAAACTAAGTTGCACAAAGGTTACCTCGACAGAAGTAGCAGAAGCCGACACAGAAGGCGCCAGTAGCACAACTAAAATCACCGCGAATTTTTCTGGTGACAAATTGGTCACTATTGCGTCAGAAATAACTACTGGTAATAATGCGGAAGGCGAAAGCGATATGTCTGAAGAATTATCTACTGTAAAAACGAGTAACGCTGCTGATCTTACCGCGGAAAGCGCAGCTAGCTACAATTTGCCAGTTGATGAAAACGGTGAAATTGATTTGACTAAGTCTGGTATCCAGAAGAACTATGAGCTTCTTGACTTCGTCTGTGAAGTATTGTAGAATTTTTTTATGACGAAGAGATATATCACAACGGCGATTCCTTACGTGAATGGTTTGCCGCACATTGGTCATGCGGTCGATTATTGTTTGGCTGACGTGTGCGCGCGTTATTATAGATTATTAGGTGATGAAGTTAGGTTTCAGGTTGGCACTGATGAGCATGGTGGCAAGATTTTTCAAAAGGCAAAAGAATTAAATATTCCTGTACAAGACTATGTTGATCAAAATTCGCAGAAGTTTCGTGATTTCATTGCTGAGTTAGGTGTTTTATATACTGATTTTATTAAAACCTCAGACCCCAAACACGAAAAACGTGTTCAGGAGATTTGGCTTAGATTATCTGATCATATTTATAAGGGAAAATATTCTGGTTGGTATTGTAATGGATGCGAGAGATATGTTACACAGAAGGAATATGACGAAAACCAAGGCGTTTGCCCTGATCATCAAAAGTCTTACGAGAAATTAGAAGAGGAGAATTATTATTATCGGATAGCCGATTTTAAGGAACAGATTCGCGACGCAATTGAAGATGGGGAAATGTTGATTTTGCCAGAATTTAGAAGAAGAGAGGTTTTAAAGTTATTAGAAGAATCTCCTGATGTTTCGATTTCTCGCCCAAAAAGTCAGTTAACTTGGGGTATTACTGTTCCTAATGATACTACTCAAACTATGTATGTGTGGCTGGATGCTTTATCTAACTATATCACGGTGCTTGGGTATCCGGATCAGGATATAAATGAATGGTGGCCTGCTACGGCTCAGTTTGTAGGCAAAGATATTTTAAGGTTCCATGCGATTATTTGGCCAGCAATGCTTCTTGGGCTAGGTTTGCCTTTGCCGCGATCGATCATATCTCATGGATTTGTCTTGGCGAATGGACAGAAAATGGCAAAGTCGATTGGAAATGTAGTCGATCCGATGGAGGTCGTAAATCGTTACGGCGTAGATGCTTTTCGTTATTATTTCTTGCGCCATATCGACACTTTTAATGACTCCGATTTTACATGGGATAAGTTTATTAATGCGTACAATAATGAACTAGCTAATGATTATGGTAACCTTGTACAGCGATTAGCTACTATGGCAGTAAAGAACGGTATCAAAATCGAAGATAAGTCACGCCAGTTAGATGATCGCTACAAGGAATTGATGTCGGAGTTTAAATACTCAGAAGCATTTGAATGTGTGTGGGAAAAAATTCAAGATTTAAATAAGAGAATAGATGACGAGAAACCTTGGGTGTTAGCCAAGAATAATGAATTATCAAAACTAAAGTCTTGCCTAAAGAGCTTGATAGATGATTTATTAGATTGTAATTCTCTTTTAAGCCCATTCTTGCCCAATGCGACCGAAAAAGTAAAAGAAATATTTGGGAGTACAATCAGTATTCCAGACAAACCATTATTCCCTAAAGATCGTTAGAACAAAAAATCACCCTCCAGGGAGGGTGATTTTTTGCTGGAAGTTTTATTCTTCAGATGAAAGCTTGCTAGCAAAATCGGCTAGATAAAAACCAATTACGCCACCAATCATAGGTAGCAAGGCATAAGCTGAGAGTGCTTGGCAAACGCCACCTAGGATTTCACCAAAGGTTTCTCCTGTAGTAGGGAAGATTTTCATCATCAAAGCAACAGCTGGATTAAAGATGAAGTTGCTGCTTGCGCCGAGGAAGGCGGCAGAAATGACATAGCCGACAACTACGGCCAAACAGATACCACCGGCTACAGTTGCTGCAAACGTAAATACACTGCGCTTGTAGGCAAGTGCGCGCGTAAAGAAGAATGCGATGATTGCTGCGCCGAGCAATTCTACGAATGCAATCGCCCAGAATTTACCTTCGGCAATCTCGGTCATTGCTGGGATATCGTATGCACTTTCTCCGCCAGCAAGATGGAATCCGTTGATGATTAGCCAGCCTAGCCATGCACCAACGACTTCTGCGATGATATACATAACGCCGCGGATAACTGACATTCTGCGACTCGCCATCATACCTACGGTAATGAGCGGGTTAAGGCAAGCACCAGAAAAAGCATAAACTGCAATTAGGACTGCGATAATTGCAAAGGCATAAGTAGCAACGTTTGCAATGCCCATTAATGAGATCGAAAGAAGCATTAATGCTAGTAGCATAGTGCCGATTACCTCACCTAGTAAAGAACCATAGAATTTGCGATTCTTGAAGACGGTGAGGACGCTTTCCTTTTCTTCGTATTTGCTTGCGAAGAATCCTTTGAAACAACTTTTTTTGACGGTTGCTTTTTTGTTAGTTAAGTTGGTTTTTACGGCCTCGAGCTCTGTCTTTTTCGCAGTTTTCGTGGCGGATTTGGATTTGGTCGTTGAAGCTTTTGACTTCTTCGACGTCTTTGACTTTTTAGTCGCCATTATTGACCTCCTTAAAATAATATTTATCTTATTATACCACAAAATTTATGTGCTATAATGAAAAAGTTATATTAAAGTTATCTAGGAAAAATATGGGCGTAATAGTAAATAAAGAAAA
>JAZRRY010000103.1:0-2999 GCA_045651145.1 Candidatus Nanosyncoccus sp. | reverse complement strand
TTCAAATGTACTGCATAACCAATTCTGGTTATGCCTTGATTATATCACATATCAGCTTATATGTCAATATATACGTATCTATGCAATTAAACATCTAAAATACGAGTTATGAACACTCTGTATAAGGAGATTTTGGGGGATTTAACGGACAAAGTTATAGAGGTAAATTGCGATTTTTTGACGTGTTTTTTGCGGTAAAAATGGCATAAAAATAGCCCTCTATACTAACGAGGGATCTAACAGGCATTTATAGATTACGGAATAGATAAAAATAATTTTACAAACCGTTTGGTGGGGATTACAGGGCTTGAACCTGTGACCTTACGAATGTGAATCGTACGCTCTAGCCAACTGAGCTAAATCCCCACTCTGGTTATTATACCATAATAATCAGAAACCCCCAAACGTGCTCTTCGGGCACGCTCCGGGCCGCTTTTGAGCCAAGTCCTTATGTCCCTTAGGGTACCTTGGGAGTTTCGAATCATTATGTTATAATTCCACTATGGATTTAGATAAGTATAAAAAGGAACTGGAAGAGATTGAGGATTTCTTGGCACAACCAGGAGCCTATGCCGATAGTGAATTTGCAACCAAGTCTAAGCGGGCGACAATACTACGCGAGATTTTGGAACTGAGTAAAAAAATTGAACAGTTTTCAGCGAATTTAACAGAGGCCGAAAGCTTAGTGAATGATCCTGAACTAGGTGAAGTGGCGAGAGAAGATGTCAACAATTTAAAGGACGAACTTAAACGAGCCAACGAGCGTATGGAAGAATTATTATTACCACGCGATCCAGAAGACGATAAGCCGGCGATTATGGAAATCCGTGCGGGTGCGGGTGGCGACGAAGCTTCCCTCTTCGCGGCGGAGCTATATCGGATGTATTTTAAATATGCCGAGGCTCATAATATGAAGACGGAACTAGTTTCAGAAAACCTAAATGAAGCCGGGGGTGCTAAGGAGGTAATTTTTAAGGTTACTGGCGAAGAGCCTTATGGTAGATTGAAGTTTGAAGGTGGTGTGCACCGAGTACAAAGAGTTCCTGTGACGGAATCACAAGGGAGGATTCACACTTCTACTGTGACGGTGGCGGTACTGCCTGAGGCCTCAGAACAGGAACTAGAGATAAATCCTGAAGATTTAAGAATTGATATTTATCGTTCTGGTGGACATGGTGGTCAGGGCGTAAATACAACCGACTCAGCAGTGCGTATTACTCATCTTCCGACTGGAATTGTAGTGGCAATGCAAGACGAACGAAGTCAACAACAAAACAGAATTAAAGCAATGAATATTTTGCGTTCCAGACTGCTCGAAAAAAAGAAAGAAGAAGAGATCAGAAACGCAAGTGAAGCTCGCAAATCATTAATCGGTACGGGTGACCGTTCAGAAAAAATCCGCACTTATAATTTCCCACAAGACAGGGTAACAGATCACAGAATTCATTACTCACGTTCAGGTATCCCAGCAGTAATGAACGGAGATATTGACGACATTATTACAGAGCTAATCAAACATGAACGCGAATTATCCGAAAGCGTATAAAACCGGCTTTATGAATTTCTATGGACGTGACTTTATTATTACGCCAGATGTTCTGATTCCCCGCCCAGAAACTGAAATGATTATCGATTCGGTGTTAAATCTGACTGGAAAAGCATATTTACCAGGCGTCAAACCTAGCCAACCCAAACTACCACAAAACTGTTCAATCCTAGATGTCGGTACGGGCTCAGGATGCATTGCAATCACTCTAAAATTAGAACTACCAGAAGCTAATATTAGCGCGTGCGATATCTCCGAAAAAGCATTAGATGTAGCACGAGAAAACACGACAAGACTAGGGGCGAAAATAGAATTCAAAAAATCCGATCTGATGAAAGATATTAATGGTGATTTTGATATAGTAGTTGCGAATTTACCTTATGTGGACGAGCACTGGGATTGGATCAATAAAAAGGACTTATCTATCGAACCCGCATTAGCCCTGTACGCTAAAGATGGCGGATTAAAGCTAATTAAAAAGCTAATCGATCAGGCTAATAAACATACTATTCCCTATCTAGTATTGGAGGCTGACCCATGCCAACACGAGAGAATAATTGAATATGCTAAACATAATAAGTTTGTTTTGGAAGAAATCAGAGGATTTTGCCTAGTATTAAAATCATTCATTAAATCTGTCCATGGCTTCAACGATGAACGGCGAATACTTAAACCGTACTACTAATAACTGTTACATTATCTCACTCTGCGCTAGGTTTTCTAAGCGCTCAACTCTTGCTGGGTCTTCCGTTTCGCGCAAATTAGCGTCGTAGGTTCTTGGTGAAGATTCAAAGTTCATAATCTAGCTTCCAGCCAACGTTTATTCTGAGTAGCCTTCAAGGGTGACGTTGATGGCAATTTCTTTGCCTTCACGCACGACAGTCAACTGCACCGTATCACCAGGTTTATACTCGCCAATCAAATTCGCAAGTGACCCGGCGGCGCCTACTTCTACACCGTTAACCTTAGTAACGATATCTTTATCTTTAAGGCCCGCTTTGGCAGCTGGGCTATCTTTGACTACGGCAGAATAATTCGATGAGCTATAGATATAAGAGCCAGCTTCTACTGGTAGATTATAAGCTTTAGCCGTCTCTGGCGTAATTTCAACACTGTATACTCCTAGATAAGTACGCTTGGCTTTGCCGGTTTCAATTAGCTGAGATAACATTCCCTTAACACTGGAGATAGGAATAGCGAAGCCCATGTTTTCGGCAGAGGAAGAAGTCGCAGTGTTAATGCCAATAACCTCCCCAGCGGCATTTACTAATGGTCCGCCAGAATTACCAGAATTAATTGCGGCATCAGTTTGGATCATGTCTGTAAGCGTTTCGGCATTATGACCTGAACTATCTGAAGCAGTCACAGAACGACCTGTGCCAGAAATGATACCAGAAGTTACGGTGTTTTGGTATTCACCTAAGGCATTTCCGATTGCTATGACTTGTTGTCC
>JAZRRY010000102.1:0-4729 GCA_045651145.1 Candidatus Nanosyncoccus sp. | reverse complement strand
AAGTGTGCACCCAAGGGGGGTTAGGTGCACATTTTTATTATAGCACAGCCGGCATAATTGTCAACACTTCAGAAAGTGTAACCACTTCAAGTTTTAAAAGTCAACACTACCATATTCTGGAATAGCTGATACAAATGTTTGACCCGGGGCAAGCTTGATCTCATTTCCATTATCATCAATGAATTTGATTTGATCCGCTCTGCTTCCCTTTTCCCATCTACCAGTAATTGCCATACCATTTTGGAAGACAAATGCTTTACCGGAACCGATTGCATCAATATCTTCATGGTAGTTATCCGAAGCACGTCGTTCAGATACAACCATCGCTACAACTACTGAAGGAGCCATTTGAGTCAAAGTACAAGAGCTTTCCGGATTGGTTTCGCCTAAATCTTCCGATGGACAACCATACACTTCGTGCGCGACTCCACTCTCGTAGCTACGGAAGTATTTGTTAGTATGTTCATCGTATTCATATCGAACATTGAAATTCGGTATGCCACCAAAACGTAGGTTCACAGCTGAAACTACTGGTGCCATTACTGAAGTATCTCCCTTAGCGGGTGTAGTAATATTCAAAACTTCACTAGCAGTTCCCTCCACGCGTGCTCGTTCTGATTCATCTGGCGTCATACGATTAAATCCTTTAATGTTGGAGGTGGCATTACCACTGTCACTGCTGTATTTTCGGAGTAAAGCCGAAGAGGTGAATAAGTTGTTCCATCGCCTCGAACCGGCATTCCCACGGTACATATAATTATAGTCTTCAGTCAAATCACTATAACCACCCGACGAAACAGCTGCAAGTGCATCACCTGAGCCACCAGCGTGTACAATTGTGCAGTCAAACGGTGTATCCCATTCTAAATAATAAATACGGAGTGACCTAATCGGTCCAATCACAGCTGAAGATGGATTCTGATAAATTGCCGCAAATCTCGTAATTCCCGCTTCCGCAATTGCTTCAAATATCACCCCAGCCTCATCAAGTCCTGCTTGTGGGCGAGCTCCATCAGTGCCGTTTGGAGTTTGCACACAATAAGCAGGTGCGGACAACATAGCTTCATCTGATAATACTTCACCAGTTAGATGGCTATAAATCTCTTCTTTCTCATCATTAGTAGTCAAATCCGGATAACTATCCGCCGGCTTGTCAGCTTTCATACCTAGAAGTGCTACAACAAGCATCACTGAACCGCCAATTATACCAATAATCCCAATAATCAAAAAAACTAAAGATTTGCGATCCTTAGTATCTTTTTTCTTTTCTCTATTATTTTTTTCAGAGCCAGATTTCATCGGTTTCTTGCTTTCACCGGTAAATGCTGCCTTTAATTCCTCGCTTGTGATGTTATTTGTGTTGTTTTCCATTTATTGCTCCACTTTACAATGATTATTATACCAGAAAACATAAACTTTTTCCACAATTTTTATAAAAATCAAAAAAAGTCCTAAAAAACCCTTGCATTGTTAAAAATCTTATGTTAATATAGAAGCATATAAAAGGTCACACATTATAAAATGAAAAACAGTTATTTCGACATAAACAATGTTGTCAGCGAAAAAATTATTCGCAAAGACAAATCACACAAATTAAGAATCGCAGCAGTGCTCGGTCTTACTTTGGCTGTCTCTGCCATTGCGGTTAATAGCATTCCAAAAGCCGACATCAATGCAGAAGAATGTACTACTTCGCCATGTAATACTACATTCGAAGTAAATGTTCAAGAATCACTTTCAGTTTCAGTTTCTACTCCCGACGTATGGGCTTCTGGCGACACCGATGAATTCTTGCGTAATAAAATTGATCTAGATGTTAGCACCAACAGCTCTAACGGTTTTTCAGCCTACATGCATTCAAAGGATAGTACAGATTTAACTAATGCTAACCCAACTGCATCTGAGATTTCTGCCGACACAACCGGAATGTACAAAATCGAAACTTTGTCTACCAGTGCTACTCGCGGCAATTTCACTACTAACAAATGGGGTTTCTCACTCAGCTCAGCCAGTTATGATGGCCACAACTATGGAGAACCTGATGCTGGTAATTCAAGCAGTACCTATTATCCGATGAGTACTAGTAATATTAAGATTATGAATGGCACTTCCAGCGGAAGCCAAGATGTATACTTCGGTACTAAAGCCGACATGACTAAAGCGTCTGGTAGTTATCTCCGTACAGTAGTCTTTGCAGTAGTTACTTCTAATGTTGCTCCTACTCCAAGCGACGATCCAGCAACACCAACTGATGATAATCCAAGCGACAGTAGTGCAACTTATGACAATAACAACGATCGTACAGTTTATACTTCAGTCTCACGCAGTGGTTCTGGGTCGAGTGCTCGCACCACCACTACTACTCAAGTTACCGACGGTGATGTTACTAGCTCCTATGCAGCACCTCATGGCGAAAGCAAATACACGGGTAGCTACACTAGTACTGACATGAATACCGGAAGTAGCTCTGGATTAGCAACTGGCCTCGCTATCGCTTCAGCCACCGCCGCGACAAGTGGTTTACTATTCTTCATTCTCGCTAAGCGTCGCGACGAAGATGAAGAAGACGAAGAAGTACAACAATAATTGTGATATAATAACAGGTATGGAAATAGTTACAAGGTTTGCGCCTAGTCCGACTGGCTACATCCATATCGGCAATGTCCGCTCCGCAATTTATCCCTATTTGTTAGCCCGTCAGAACAAAGGCAAATTAATTCTACGCATCGAAGATACTGATCGTGCCCGCTATGTTGAAGGCGCCACGGAGTTAATCGAGGATACTCTAGAGTGGCTTGGCATTAATTGGGATGAAGGTCCAATTGTCGGTGGTCCAAATGGTCCATACTTCCAAAGCGAACGAAAAGAAATCTATCACGAATGGGCACGTAAACTAATCGAAGCAGGCCGTGCTTATGCCGATCCAACTCCACCTGAAAAAGTTGAAGAATATCGCAAAAAATGCAACGCCGAGAAAAAACCATTCCTCTTTCGTAATTATCGTCCAGAAAACACTCCCGAGTGGAAACCAGGCATTCCTCTTCGTTTTAAAACTGAGCCTAAAGAATACAAATGGCATGATGAAGTAATGGGCGATATTAGTACTGGCCCCGAAGTATTAGATGACATTATTCTAATCAAAAAAGACGGCTACCCAACTTATAATTTTGCTCACATCGTTGATGACTACGAAATGGGTGTTACTTATTTAATGCGCGGTGCTGAATATATCTCTAGTACCCCCAATTATCTAGCAATTTACGAAGCTCTTGGTATTGATCGTCCTAGAATTGTTACCTTACCTCACATTTTGGCTCCGAATGGCAATAAAAAACTCGGCAAACGCGATGGCGCCAAATCTGTAACCGAATATCGTGAGGACGGTATCCTAGCTGAAACCATGCTAAATTATCTTGCCTGTCTTGGTTGGAACGATGGCACCGAACAGGAAATCTATACCAAGGACGAATTAATCAAAAAATTCTCCCTCGATCGTATCCAAACCTCTGGTGCACGTTACGATGAAACCAAACTTCTTTGGATGAATGGTCAATGGATTCGCAAAATATTTACCGAAGATGGCGCTGAGGCTCTTTACGAATGTACGGCTAATTTTTGGCCAGAATCTGCCACTAACGCCTCTGATGAACACAAATTAAAAGTCCTATCAATTATTTACGATCGTTTAAAGACTCTTTCTGATCTCAAAACAATGACGAACTATTTCTTTGAAGAGCCTAAGCTTGATCTTGAAATGCTCGTCAAGAACAAATTCGTTAAAAAGCTATCCGAATCTGAAATCGAGGAGCTTCTAAAAAAGACCATCGCCAAGCTTTCTGACTTAAAATCATGGAATGTCGATACGCTTCAAGATACTCTCAATGAATTACTACAAGAAACTGGCAAAAAACCCGCAGAACTCTTCAGTCTCGTCCGCATCGCTATTAGTTTTGCTCCATTTAGTCCTGCTTTAAATCTTACTATGGAAGTACTGGGTCGTGAGACCACCCTAAAAAGGTTAAATCAAGTCGCTAGTTCGATTTAATCTATAAAGAAACAGCAATAGATTTGATTTGTTTGTTGGTCAAGACACCGCTACCGGCTTTAATCTTATATAATACACCACCATTTACCCAAGTAGCATTACTGTCACTTATATAAAGCGTCAAACCCTGTTCACGCACTGTAGTGTAATTATCACCATATTCATTTTTGACGAAATTCTTCAGTAAAGCATTGGAGTCCCAAGATGATGATTCTTCAGCTAAAATGAAACTAGTATCAGCAGTATTATTATGAAAATCTATTGTGATTTTGCCATTTTCGGAAGTAATGCTCGATACGCTATAATCTCGTGGTACGTAACTTGGATAAGATGCATTAATACCTGTTTGCATAGCAGCAACCTTCAAGGAAATATCAGGCATATTGAGGTTCACGAAATAAACAATCGCAAAAACCGCTATAGCTGCGCAAGAAAGTGCTAACATTACCCGACCAAAGCCAAAATGAAGTTTATTGTCAGATTTTTTCTTTGAGCGAGTCTTTTTAGTTACTTTTTCGTCCGAAGATTTCATTGTTGCTTCCGCCAAAGCTTTCTTAATTGCCTGGTCTTTCATTTGACGAGCCGAAGTGCTAGGACTAGAAGGAGATTGAACCACGATTTTGCGCCTTTTCATATTAGCAACTACATCACCACCCTTGGTGGGACGCCTCACGTACCTACGAT
>JAZRRY010000101.1:0-4230 GCA_045651145.1 Candidatus Nanosyncoccus sp. | reverse complement strand
CTTATTTTGGCCGCTTTTTATACCATATGTGGTATAATCTTTGGCGATTTTTATGTAGTACTTGGTGGCAGGATCGTCGGCATTCAAAATACTGAATTTGGCCTTTTTGATTAATTTACCCTTGGCATTGCGGTAGTTTTCGAGAGTTTTATGGTAGTCGAGATGCTCGTGAGTGAGGTTGGTGAAAACACCAATTTCAACAGGGATGCCGAGAGTACGGAATTCGGCGAGGGCATGGGAAGTGACTTCGAGAACGAGATATTCAGCTCCCTCGTCAGTGATTTTTTTGATGCGGTCATTCAGAGTGAAAGCGTCCACAGTGGTCATGTGACCAAGCTCTGGAGTTAGACTATCTACACCGTAAGCGACAGTGGTCATGAGACCAGTTTTGTGGCCGGCTTTTTTTAGCATATTCCAAATCATGAAACAAGTAGTAGTTTTGCCGTTAGTGCCAGTAACGGCGATGACGCGAAGCTTTTTTCCAGGGAAACCATTTTTTACGCCTGCGATAACGGCCTGAGCATAGTGATAGGGAAGAACGGCCTGGTTATAGAATGGTAGCTTTTCGAGAGTAGTTTTGATGCTCATGATACTCCTTTAACGATAATGCTTTAATGAATCGATTGGGTTCTTGGTGGCAGCCTTCAATGCAGGGTAGATGCCGAAAATGATACCGATAACAAGCGTAGTGAGGAAAGTAATGGCGATAATTTGCCAGCTGATAAAGGGTGCGAATGGAGTGATGACAGAGAGGAGGAAGGCGAGGATGTAACCAAGTACCAGACCAAGAATGCCACCGAAAAGGGAAAGGATGAGAGCTTCAAAGAGGAATTGAATAAGAATGTTGCGAGAGGAAGCACCGACGGCTTTTCGAATACCAATTTCGTGGGTACGCTCGGCAACAGAGACAAGCATGATATTCATTACACCGATGCCACCGACGATAAGAGAGATTCCTGCGACGATGGCGAGCATACCGGATACGATGGTAAAGAGGTTGCTGGCGGGATGAGTGATATCATCGCCATAGGTGACAGAGAAGTTTTTGTCGCCTTGTTTTGAGTTTTCGAGAGCTGAACCGATGGCTTCAGAAGTTGAGGCGAGACTGTCGGTGTTTTCGGCTTTGATGTTGATTTGTTGAATCTGAGTGGAACCGGTGATTTTATCGAGAGAATTAATATCCATAATGAGAGCATTATCATAGTCGACATTGTCGAAATTGATGGATTTATCAATTTCGTCGAGAACGCCGACAATCATGAATTTTTCACCCATGATGGTGACGGTTTTGCCGATAGTAGAATTGATGGTGTTGAAGAGGGCGAGCGATAAAGTGTGCCCGAGCACGACGGATTTACTATCTTCGGCGTCGGTAAGGAAGGAGCCGTAACGAAGTGCGAGAGGCTCGATTTTAACGTAATCGCTGTTGGTGCCGAGAATCGGGACGGAATCGAAAGTGTTTTTCTCGGAACCTACGGTGTTAGTAGAAATAGCAATTGGAGCAACAGCGGAAACGTGGTCAACATCTTTGATAGTTTTGACATCATCAATCGAGAGGTTGGATTTTTGGAAGGAGTTAGCGGAGGTAAGTTCCTCGACAATATTAGTTAAACTGTCCTTGTTGGAGCTTGGGCGGACGACGATGAGATCAGCGCCGATTTCTTTGGTCTGTTCTTTAACGAGATTAGAAATACTACCCATTAAAGAGAGAATCAAGATGATACTGGCAACGCCGATGGCGATACCAAGACAAGTGAGGAAAGAACGGGTGCGATTTTCTTTAATCGCAGTACGCGCCAAGCGATAATGAGTTCTAACTAGAAGTGCCATTATTTTTTCCTCCTATCCTTAGCTTTAGATTTCTTGCGTTTTTTCTTGGATTTTGTGGGTTTTTTTGGTTTGTCATCTTCGGTGGGTTTATCTTCGGCTGGTTCGTTTTCTTTTGATGATTCTTCACTTGTTGGTTCGTCTTTAGGTTCGTCAGTTGGCATTGAAACAAACTCGGGTTCTTCGACTTTTTTGCGTTTTTTGATTTTTACACTGATAGGCTGAGGGAGATTGGCGTCGGAAACGGTCTTGATATCGGTGTCAATTTGGCCGTCTAGCATATTGATGACGCGAGTGGCGTAACTAGTGAGAGCGGGGTTGTGAGTGACCATGATGATGGTGTTACCTTCCTCGTGGATAGCCTTTAGCTCCTCCATCACGATATGAGATGAGCGGGAATCAAGGTTGCCGGTCGGCTCGTCAGCGAGAATGATTTCCGGGTCGCCGACGATGGCGCGAGCAATGGCGACGCGCTGTTGCTGACCACCGGAAAGCTGGTAGGGAAGATAGTATTCGCGTTCGTTTAAGTGGAACCGCTTGAGGGCGTTGGAGGCGTTTTTGAGCTGAGCCGTCTTAGAATAGCCAGTGTAGACTAGGGGAAGAGCGACGTTATCAATGACAGTTAGATCCTCAATCAGGTTGAAATTTTGGAAGACGAAGCCGATTTTTTTGGCTCGTAGTTTAGCTTGGCGACGGGCCGAAATGCTAGCGACGTTTTCGCCGTTTAGAATGTAGTCGCCCCTTGTGGCGCGGTCTAAAAGACCGATGATATTAAGCAAAGTGGTTTTACCACAACCGGATGGACCCATAATCATGATAAATTCACCGCGCTTAATAGTTAGGTCAAAATCTTTTAATGCGAACGACTCGGTATCGCCGTAGCCGTAGCGCTTGGTTAATCCTTTTAGTTCGATTAGTATGTTTTCGCTCACCTGTTTACTCCATTTTAATGTGGCGGAAGCGAGAGGATTCGAACCTCCGGTACGGTTGCCCATACACACGCTTTCCAAGCGTGCGCCTTAAACCACTCGGCCACACTTCCGTCTTGTGATAATTTTAGCATATTTTACTAGGGAAATAAAGACTATTCTGCCACAGAAAATCGGTTGTGAAGCGTGGCGAGAGCACTACTAACGCCAAACATAATCCCGCAAACCACAAGGAAGTCTAGAGGAATGAGGTAATATTTGCCACCGAAAGTGAGGCCGTAAAAATCTGGCCAACACTTAATAATGCAGACGCAGAGCATATAGGGGGTTGAATAAATAACAGGGGGGAGGATAGAAAGAAGGCGAGGTTTTAAGCCAACTTTTTCTTTGGTTTTGAGGAAGAAAATATAGCTGACTGCGCCGAGTATGGGATTTAGAAAATGTAGGAAAAACATCTGTTCGAGGAGCATATCGAAATAGTTTTTGCCGTTCATGGCGCGCATGGGAGCGAGGAAGAATATCACTACTAGAAAAGTGAGCATTGCAGAAGTCGCGGCGATGAGATACCAAGTGGACACTTTGGAAGAGAAGGGTTTTTTGGGGTGTTTTATAGCGATGATGGCGGAGATTAGTGCGATTATGCCGAGGAAAATGTTACTTAAAATCGTGAAGGAGGCGATATGATGCCAATACTGCACTTTGACGCCACCGAATGTGCCATCGGTAAGCTGGGCAGCTCCAGCAGTCGTACCGGCATCAAGACGAGTACCACGTGAGCCGAAGGTTAGAGTAGATATTACAGCGATTACCATCGTGACAAAGATGAATAGATTGATGGCAATGAAAATTTTGCGGTTTTTACTCATACTATAATGATAACACAACTAAGTTTTCAATGTGAGGGGTGCGAGGGAAGAAGTTGAAAGTTTTGACGGTCCTTATATGGTAGTTTTCGAGGAGGAGTTTGATGTCGCGGGCCTGGGTGGCGGGGTTGCAGGAGAGATAGATGATAGTCTTAGGTTTGATTTCGTTTAGTTTTTCAATCAGTTTTCGATCGCAACCGGCGCGAGGAGGATCTAATATCACAGTCTGATCGGGAGCGATATAGCCTAACACTTCTTCAGATTTAGCCAATACTGCCTTAGGCATAATAATACCGCTTTCTCGGAACACGACCTCGCGCCCGTCTTCACGGGGCGAGCGCCCTCATTCTCGGCAGCAGCCTCCGCAAGCCCTCGAGCAACACCATTTCTAGATTCAAAAAGGCCATTATTAATATTCTTCGCCATCTCGGCGAATGCGAAGCCATCACATTCGACCAAGGTGAGGTGTTTGTCTCTTGCGACGGAGAGGCCGATGGTGCCGACACCGGAGTAGAGATCTAATACCTTGTCGGTATCGATGTGGTTTTTGATTTCTTTTAGAGCCATTTCGTAGACGGGAAGATTGATTTGGAAAAAGCCGTTGGGAGAAT
>JAZRRY010000100.1:0-5038 GCA_045651145.1 Candidatus Nanosyncoccus sp. | reverse complement strand
CTAAGACCGCTTGGCCTCCGACTTATATCTAACGTCATCTGGCATTATACACTACATCTAAGCAAAATGACTTAGTTTACGATAAGTATCATCCCAACTCTCACCGGTCGCTAGTGAAATTGCGCGGACCGTGCAATCATTCACGTGACGACCTTTAGGATTTGCATTGTAAAACTAAAACATTAGATTCGACTAATCTTCTGGATATGTTTTCTAATAACCTCTTTTTCCTGTGGGGTCTCAGCGAAGTCCATGGCAGATTCGACAAACATGCACATAGCATACATCAGCTTTTCTAAGCCTTCCATTACACGGCTATCATCTCCGCCATGCATGTAGCGCTCTTTGCCGTATTCATACTGTTCCATGCCATCCATCATGCGGTCCATATGTTCTCTCATGCGGCTGTTATTATAGCGGCCTCTTCCGCTACCTGGAACACCTCTACGACCATATTCTTCGTAGTTATCCCAGCTTTGACGATATCCGCCCCCGCCCCCGCCACCTCTGGCGCTATAACCACCGCCACCACCGGCATTATAGCCTCCACCAGCACCGTAGCCTCCACCGGAGCCACCACCGTCATTATAGCCATCTCGATAGCCTTCTCGATAACTACCGCCACCACCACCAGAACCGCCGGCGCCATAGCCGCCTTCACGATATCCGTATTCCTACATTTTTTGACCTCCTTCTTCCATTTGTTTAATTTCACCGAGGTCTTTGTAAATACTTGCTAACTTGTTGACCACTTCTAAGTTACTAGCATTAATGCCTTTATTCTCTATTTCGGTCAATTCCTTTTTAATCATCTCTTTAAGTTTATCCATTGACATTCACCTCTTATCCACCTGGAGCTTCTTCGACCACTGGTAAAGAAGCAAGGTTGTCTGCGCAACGAGAGCAAGGAAGTTTGCCTAAAAGTTTAAAGGAGCCGCTAGCTACGTCGGTGCGAACAATAGTGCAATATCTGGTTCTAGTGTTAATAGAACAAGCAGTTACCGCGGTGCAATCGCAATTTAGTAAGGGATATTCAGTGGTACCATCACCGATGGTTATTACCACTGGCGCATTTATAGTAGTCTCCGGAGGAATAGTTTGCGCGACTACGATACAATATTTGCATCCATTACCATAAGTTCCTGCCGGAATATTGATTGTTAAAGTATCGTCTGCAAAAGTAACTGCGGTTGAAATAACCAAGTTACGACATAAACGCTTGCTATTATTACAACTCAAAATACTCACCTCTTTAAGGGAAGAGAGGGTACTGGGATACCCTCCCTAAAATCACGCTAAGCGGAATTAATTAGCAGCCGCAACCACAACCGCAGTTGTTGTTATATCCAAATCCCTGACCTGCGCCAAGACCAAAGGCAGAAGCGTAGGGAGAGCAAGTCAGATATGCAGGTTTTGCTACGGGCATCAGACGATTGATAATATTATCGGTTTGAGACAGCTGAGATAGCTGGAATTGAGCAGACTGTAGCTCAGTGCGCAGCTTATCCATTTCAGTCTAGTTCAAGTAGTTAATGATTCTATCAGTGTTCTTATCTCCGGCAATTGCTAACTGACTAGTTGCTTTAGCAATTTCATATTTAATGTTTTCTTGTCCGCGCTCAAGGTCGCAGCAGCAAGCAGCTAGCTGATTTGTTATACCGTTAAAGCCAGCCTGGTTCTGATAGCCCAATGTGCATAGAGAGTTTTCAATGCCGTGGAAACCCTGAAGCATAGTGGTCTGAGTTTTGCAGCAGCAGTCTTGTAGCGCGGCAAGAACAGCATTATTGTTCTGTGCAACAGTATAGAAACCATTACATAGACCCTGTTCTAAGCCTCTTAGACTATTATCTAGCTGATTGAAGTTAAAGGCATCAGCCAAACCTTGTGCGGTTGCTGGGGAGCAACATGGAGAATAGCCGTAGCCAAAGCCGCCGCCACCGCCTCCTTCATTACCTCCGCCGAAACCGCCACGACCCCAGCCAAACAATAACGCTAACAAAATTATCCACCACGCGCCATTGCCATCGCCAAAGCCACCGTCGGAGCCGCTATTGCGCAGCGCCAGAGCATCAGCTACAGAAATTCCTTCATTACCCATCATTTAATTTACCTCCTTAAAAGGATTTGTTATAAAATCATTGAAAATTCCTAACGGCATTGAGCAGGTTCTGCATCTCGGCCGAGAAATTCTTTCCTTGCGCGCCAAGCATATTTCCAACGATTTTTTCTAAGTTTCTTACATCACCCCGTTCGGCCATTTGAACTAATTGATACATATTTGGGTCATTGGGGTAATTTTGATTAATAATCTACATAGCAACCTGTCTAGGATTGCCTTGTTTTAGCATCATCATCATTTGCATCGGATTTAAATTGTTGGCCATTCTGGATTACCTCCGGCTTTGATAGGCTGAGATTTAGGTGTTAATTGTTGTTCTAGGGCTTCTAGCCGTTTACCGTAATCTTGTAAGATTGCGGTTATTTTTTTGTCTGTTTCACAAGTCTGATTTTGTGGTTGAGCGCTTTCTGTTTGTTCTGACCCTTCTAGGGAAGAAAGTCGATAACCCAAAAGCATTGGACTTCCATTCTAAATTGTTTTTAGATACATAACACCTTCTCGTAGACAAATTGCGGCGGACAACCCTGCGCCAACAGGTACATTAGCTATATCGCTTGAATTTGCAATCATATAGATGCTACCCTAAGGCTGAGGGAAATATTGTGTTGCCTGATATGGTTGATATGGTTGATTTTGGTTGAATGGCATATAATTGCTCATTTTTATCTACCTCCTTTGTTCCTTCTGATTATAAGTAGGGCCAAAGAATTATAAATAAATGTCTTTCTATCACGGACAAACATATTCTCCCAAATGGACAAAATATAGGCTTTCGCGCTGAATGCTTTTTAGAAAAAATATATAAAAATGCCACGCTACTGTTTTGTAGCGTGGCACTTATTATTTTATTTAGTCTTCAATTAAAGACATTAGACAGCTCAGCTCAGAGATAGAAACATCAATTCCTTCTAGTTCTTCAATAGAAAATTTGATACCATCAATAAGCACATCTAAGTTGCGAAGCTCAGCAAGTTTTGTGTTACATTCAATTTCCTTGCCGGGGATAATTGCGATGGATTGTCCATCGGGGGTAAATTTATATTCACCATTCTCTTTTACACCATATTCCTCTACAATTTCACGGAATTTGGTTTGATAAAAGGTGAGTTCTTCCTCTGCGCGCTTCATAAGGCGAGTAAATTTGTAAGTGGTTTTTAGGGGTAGTTTGATATTGGAAATGGAATTGTAAAGATTTTGCAATTCCAAAACTTCATACATTTTCATTTGAAAATCCTCCATTTCTTTTTATAAATATATTATATCATAGATTTTGAGAATTTTCAAATTTTACCAAGAACCGCCGTCAAGATGGAAATTTACTACTTTGCAATATCCCATACCATCTGCTGAAGTATAGTAAATAGCATTTCTACCAGAGGTTTCACCAATTGTAATTATAGCATCAGAATTACTACTTGGATTAGAGACATTAATTCCAAGGTGATTTTTTCTATAAGCTATTGTTGGTAATACATTAAAAACTGTAAAAGCTAGAAGATCATTTACATTAATTTTTTTCTCTGTGGTAAAATAAGACGTGCTACTATTCTTTAGATAGGTAGATAGCTCAGTATAAAAATGCATTTTTACTAAAATACTATCCTTTTCACTAGGAAAAGTGTAATTTGAAATTGAAGCTGTTTTATCTGTATTTTCAAAAAAATTACTACTATTATCAGTAAATCTATTGGTAGGAGAATTTGGAAAATTTGAATCTAAATCTTCTTTAATATAAAAAAGAATTTGTTTATTTCCACTATCACCCAAAACTAATTTTTCTGTTTCTGCTCCCCAATTTGTGACAGAATAATTTACAGTTATTGTTTTATCATTATTATTATAAAAAGCATTTCTTACCGCAATAATTGGAGCTACATGCCCTCTAACTGGAATGTCATTGTAAAGGTCTATATATTGAGAACCACTATTAGTTGTAACAACCAATCTATATTTTACAGTATAACTTGGAGTAGAAATTTCTCCTATTGATTGTAAGACTATATCTTTTGGAGAGGTGTAGGTCGCAGGAGAACCTGGAGCTGCAGTTTGAGTTGTGGTAAAATCAAAAGTTTTTAAAGATTGCCATATTGAATCAGTTGAACGCTATATTTGAATTTCTCCTTTTGGGGAAGGTTCATAACTAGTTAAAGTAAAATTACCAATTAAATTTTCCATACCTTCTTTTAAATACTACCACTTATCAAGACTATTTTTATTCGGATCAGCGCTTGGATAAATTGAAAAAGAATTTAAAACAATAGAACCAGAAGCAGTAAAACTAATTATAAAATTAGCATTAGTATCAATATAATTTATATCATTAAACTCATTTGTCAATTGTAAGCGAATAATTGCTGAATAAGAACCAACTCTCTTTTCAGAAGAAAACATACCACTAATTGCGTTACTAATTTCTGAAGAGGTAATTGAAAAATTAATTGTACTATTGTTAGTTCCAGATGAAATAATACTAGTTGAAATAAGACTAGACTATGTATTATTAGCTATAATTTTAGCTTTTAAATAAGTATTCTATAAAGTTGTCGCAAATCCATATTTTTTTATTGCTCCAGAGGTAAGTGGAGAAGCAGAAAAATTATGACCAACTGTGTTAGAATAAGTCTTATTGATGTCAGTAAAAAAATTAAAAGATTGATTCTCTAAAGAAAAAACAAAATTTGATAAAATACTTCTTGCAATTTTTGTTATATTTTGAGTTTTTGTAGTTCCATAATATCCACTTTTACTACCTAACTAATAAGAAAGGTTGTGTGAAATACTGTCATCAATTTCATCTGTTGTATTCCAGCTTCCTCTAGTATCATTACTATTGGTGGTTAAAGAAATAGTTTGTGACATATTTGCATGATTAGTAAACCTTAAAGAAGTATAGCCTTGATCTTTCTAAAACTTAAAGCC
>JAZRRY010000099.1:0-17252 GCA_045651145.1 Candidatus Nanosyncoccus sp. | reverse complement strand
ACTGGACTTGAACCAGCACAGCCGTAAATCTGGCCACTCCCACCTCAAGGTAGCGTGCCTACCCATTCCACCACGCGCGCTTGTTCTAATTATACCACAAAACTACGCTATGGTGTCTTATTTTTGGTGGTTTTATTCACTGCCCAGCTTGTCACGTCAACAAAACGATCTAGTGCTGTCACGAGTTTCACGTCATTGCTAAAAGTTCTTACATTCTTGTTATAAAAATATGTCAAATTAGAACGATATAGCCCAATAGCTGGAACATTATTTACCCAACGCTCTAGGAAACTTTCGTATTTTTTGATTCTAAGTTCTTCGTCTAAAGTATCTCGTGCACCGAGTAGCAGATCATCCGTCAAGGTATCCCGATAATTTGACAAGTTAAGCCCACCTGCTGAAGCCTGCGAAGAATGATAATAGGGCAACAAATCGGGATCTGCACCAAGTTCAATCTCATAAATCAAGATATCATAACTGCGCTTTGAGACCACATTAGTAATAAAATCCTGGTTTTCCTCATAAGCCGAGACCGACACCTCAATACCTAAGGCTGACAGTTGGTTTTTTAAGGCCTCAGCAACATTTGGTAAATAGCCAGAATTAACAGTGGCAATATCAATATGGATCGGGGTACCATCAGTTAGCTCAGCGATCTTCGCTTTGGCCGCCTCAAAATCACGCCCAGGGATGGCCGGATACTCCTTAATTTCAATTTGGGCATTTATTAAAGGATAATCTAGTGCTAAAGTATCTGGGGCTTGAGCACGAATACTAGAAATATCGATTCCCTGACGAATCGCCGCCCTTAATTCCTGTTGTTTAGTACCCTCACGTGACATATTAAAGAAGATAAAAGCACCAGAATTCAAGCTAGAATTCTTTTGAATAAATTGGTCGTTAGAGACCCGTTCGGCGTCCGCCTCGGAAAGCTCCGCGGTAGCCGTAACCGCCCCACCATTTACGGCCTGAAGAATATCCTCTTTAGTATTATAGGTATGCACAGCAAAGCTACCTAACATAGTCTTACCCTTATAATAATCCGGATTAGAAGCCAAATAATACACGCGCTCTTCGCCTAGCGATGTTTGAGTGGCGTTATAAGAAAACGCTCCCGAAGTGACCGGCAGTACCGAAAAATCGTCTTCTACCAACGTCTTTGGATCGGCATCCTCTAGTGCATGTTTAGGAAGCACCGGAAAATTAAGTGCCGACATAAAATCCGCATATGGGGTAGGTAGATTAAAGATGAGCTCGCCCGACTCGTTTTCTGAAATACTCACTTTAGATAGATTAGAATCATATACGGAATTGACTGCAGGGTTTTTGATTAATTGCACGGTAAAGATTACGTCGTCGTTAGTAATCGGCTCACCATCCGACCATGCTAAGCCATCCCTGAGCTTAACTGTCCAGGTCTTGCCATTTTCATCGGCAGTGATCGATTCAGCTAGTCCGATACCCGGGTGTCCAGAGTAATCATTAGTAGAAATAGTTGCAAACAGCAGTTTACTAAGTACTTTTTCGCTACTAGTGGTTGCAAAAAGCGGGTTTAGAGAATTCACTTCTCCTAAAGTTGCTTCCGTATAAGTGCCACCAGTGGTATATACGTTCTCGGCGTAAGAACTACCGTACCAAAAAGCCTGTGCTATTGCCAAAACAATTAGTGCGCTAATCATTAGCATCCATTCGAAGACTAACAACCTAATATTCTCAACGTGCGAGATACGCTTTAAAAGATTTTCCTCGATGTGTTTACGGCTATTCTCACTAGCTTCAATCGAAGCTCGAGAGAACTTCTTGATTATTTTTCGCCCACGCTTTTTTATAGAATTTGCCATACTATGCCGGAATTATTAGCAGTCCCAAAATTGATGATACAAATATTACAGTAGTGACAATAGTAGTTACAAAAAGAGATTTCTCAAGCCCGCGCCTAGTAGTATAAAGCTCACTTGAACTACCCGACCCGGAACCTAGCGATGCGCCACGTTGTTGTACTAAAATCAATAAAATAGTTAAAATAGCTGAAACGAAAACCAGAATTTCTAAAAATTTTCCTATATCCATAAAAATAACTCCTGTCTCTAATTTAGCATATTTTTTCGTTTCAGTAAAGAATGATATGTAATGGCAAACCGATGAGCCTCCTCGTCTACTCTTGCAATTAACCTAGCGACGTGCCCACCTCTAGGTAACTTCAAATGTTCAAAACCATCCGGAAGAATCAAAGTAACGTCGGCGGATTTTGAATGATCACCAGACTTGTTGCGCCCGATTACCGGTATATTAAAAGGTTTCACAATTGGTAAAATTGCCTTAACTTGTGTCTCGCCACCGTCCAAAATAATCAAATCAGGGTAGTCCCACTCTTTATGTTTTAGCCTGCGACTAATCACCTCGCGCATACTTTTTAAGTCGTCACTCGTGGAAGTACGTACCTTAAATTTACGATATTCGCTTCTAGCCGCAGCGCCATTAATAAAGACCACCATACTGCCGACCGTATTCTCTCCTGATTGATGCGAAATATCATACCCCTCAATACGACGCGGGGGATTCTTTAAATTCAAAATCTTTTGCAGTTGTCTTAGGGCTTGATCCGACGAAATATCTAAAAACTCCTTATCCGAAAAGACGATTTTTCTCTGTAATTCCTTTAATCCCATTAGCTGATCTCTGGCCTCGGCGGCTGCTTCGTAATTTCCTTTTTCCGCTTCCTTTTTCATTGATTTTTCTAACTCACTAAGAAGCTTTTTTCTATCACCTTCAAGATAACGAATCATTTTTCGTAAATTTCGCTTGTAGTCTTTAGGTGTGGCTTTACCGACTTCTATGCCGGGCGTCAATCCAAGATCGGTATTTAGAGACTTTTTCCCGGTGTAAGGCTTATCATAGTAAGGAAATATCTTGCGTAAAATTCTTAAAGCTTTAGCAATCGCCAGTTTACCATAAAACGGCCCAATGTAGGTAGCCTTATCATCAATTGGGTTGCGAGTAAAAGAAACGTAAGGTACTTCTGATTTTATATCGATTCTGACGTAAGAAACGGTCTTATCATCACGTAGCAAAATGTTCCATTTTGGCATATAGCGCTTAATCATTTCGGCCTCTAAAAATAAGGCGTCCATTTCGGTATCAACTACTATCCAGTCGGTATCTGCTATTTCGGCAACTAAGGCCTGAGTTTTTGCGTCTTTATGAGATTTTTGGAAATACTGTCTTACGCGATTTTTCAGAATAGCAGCTTTACCTACATAAATAATCTCGCCATCAGCATTTTTATGGAAATAAACCCCCGGGCTAGCCGGGAGTTCTTTTAATTTTTGTCTTAACGCGTCATCCATAACTTAATTATATCATACTTTGTCAAAACAGTCAAGCTTACCCCAGGCATCTAGTCTGATACAGCTTCTACCTCGGTATCTTCTTCGTACACGTCTAGCCCCTGCATAAGTATGTCAAAATCTTGGTATTCTACCGGTTCTGTAATAACTGGCCTATCTGGGTAATCTAGGCCTAGATCCACGGTTAGAGCTACATTCTCGTCGTCATATTCAAAATACAATCTAGTAAATTGATACTGGTCGTTAACCTCAACATATAATGGTGGGAAATTTCTCAAGCTGTCAATATCTAAAGCTTCGCCATCATACCCCGTACAGCTGGTTAAGTTGTCTACTACTCCTAAATCCTGTACAGAATCAGCAAACCTCATAAATCTTTCACTGTCGACCATAACCCTATAAACTTGGCTGTCTTTTCTCGCAATCGGTATCTCCTCTTTACTAGAAAAAGCGAACGGGTTGTTTTTATATGCTTTAGCAAGGCTATTTATATTACCACTAATCTCATCAGAAAGCGTAGTGGCACAATTTAAGATATCGCCTCCATCCATGTCATCGAGTAGTTCACCAGCATCGTTACCGGAGATTCTAATCCATTCGCCCCCGATCGTTTCGAACATACCATCGATAGCTTCTAGTACGCTTGATGATTCGTTAGTGCCACATTCTTTCTTACCTTGACAATCAACTACCGTCGCCTCCCTTAGGTCGTCAATCTTAAAATACAAATCACCTGCGTTACTATAAACTTCGTCAATACTAAACTTCACTGGCTTAAGTGAGTCTTTTACGTTAGCAATAATCTTAGCGCTAGTCGAATTAACTACTGAGCCTCCCGCTATCGTTGAATCTAGTTCGATTCTCATGCTGGTAAAATCAGAATTTTTATCCTTAATATCAAGCTCAATCGTGCCATCTATAGCAACGTTACTGCTGTAGCCACCCTCCATTAGTTTTTGTACGGCCATACTGACTGGATCTTCATGATGGTTAAGTAGTAGCAATGTGGCCACTACGCCACAGCCTAGCGCCATAACAATCGCTACAATACCCCCAATAAACAGGCTTTTCTTTTTGAAAGACTTATGCTGAGACTTTACCTCTGTTACTACGGGCCGTGGTTCACTAACCGTATACGTATTACGGCTGGGGTTAAGAGGATTCGGTGTCTCCCCATTATTTTGATCCATAAAAAACTCCTTTTGTAATTCTTATGTCCATCATAGCACAAGAATCTAAAAAATGCTATAATACGCTTATGGATAATTTTGTGATTAAAGAGATCAAAGCAAGACAAGTCTTAGACTCTAGAGGCAACCCCACAGTAGAGGCAATTGTGCGATTAAATAATGGCGGATTCGGTAAAGCCATCGTGCCATCTGGAGCATCTACTGGGTCTGGAGAAGCATTAGAGCTTCGCGACAACGATCAGAATTACTATCGCGGAAAAGGCGTATTAAAGGCTGTCTGGAATGTGAATTCTAAAATTCGCGATGTTTTACTCGGCAATACTTCGGATCCCTTCACCGTAGATCAGCTAATGCTCGAACTCGATGGTACTGAGAATAAATCTAGCCTGGGCGCTAATGCGATTTTGGCGGTTTCGCTCGCCAACGCTAAGGCTAACGCTAATGCCAGAAAGATACCTCTTTATTGCTATGTAGCAGAACTCGCTGGCACTGTAAACGAAATGTCTATTCCGATGCCCATGATGAATGTGATGAATGGCGGTGCACATGCGTCGTGGTCTACCGATTTTCAGGAATACATGATTATGCCTCTTGGAGCTGGTAATATTGCTGAAGCCGTACGTTATGGAGCAGAAGTTTTTTACGCCCTGAAAGATGTACTTAGTGAACGCGGTTATCCTACTACGGTCGGCGATGAAGGCGGTTATGCCCCTAGACTACGTGACGGCAACAACGAGCCACTTGAATGTATTAGGCTAGCAGTCGAAAAAGCTGGTTTTGAATTTGGCAAAGATATTGCTATTGCCATGGATATAGCAGCCAACGAGTTTTACGATCAAGATCATTATATGCTTAAGACTAATGGCGACTGGAAATCTGCTGACGATTTGATTAACTGGTACACCTGGATTATCGACAACTATCCAGTAGTTTCTATCGAAGACGGCCTCGCCGAAAATGATTGGGATAACTGGAAAAAACTGACTGAAAAACTAGGGTCTAGAGTGCAACTAGTAGGCGATGACTTATTTGTAACTAATACTGAATTGTTACGAAAAGGTATCGAAATAGGAGTGGCAAACGCTATCCTCATCAAGCCAAATCAAATCGGTACTTTATCCGAAACTATCGACGCTGTAACCATGGCTAAAAATGCTGGCTACCGTACAATTATGTCTCACCGCTCGGGCGACACAGAGGACGTATCTATTGCGCACCTCGCCGTAGGCCTCGGTACCGGCCAAATTAAAACCGGATCGCTTTCTCGTTCGGAGCGCATCGCTAAATATAATGAATTAATCAGAATCGCTGATTCTAATTCCCGCCTTGGGCTAGTGCAGAAGCTTCTCTAAATCCATCGTAGAAGTTTTCGGATACTTTCGGGTGGCCAATTTTATTGGCAGCCGCCACAATTTCTTCGAGGTTATTGGTAATTTTGAAGATACCTGTATCTTTAGCGCTAATTAGCTTCAAGGCTAACATTTTGCCGATCACCTTGTCAAATCCTTTCCAATAACTCTCACCAACTAGGAAAACTGGCATTTTTGGCATTTTTTTCTCCTGCATTAAGCAAAGCACCTCTGAAATCTCATCCATAGTACCAAATCCGCCTGGGAAAAACACAAAAACCTTCGCAGACATAGCTAAAGATACTTTACGCGCAAAGAAGTACTCAAAGGTAATACAATCAGTTAGGTAAGGATTCGGAAACTGCTCGTGCGCAAGGGTGATATTTAGTCCAATTGTCCGGCCGCCAATTTCATAAGCTCCGTGTGAAGCTGCCTCCATTATACCTGGGCCACCACCGGTAATCACGGCATGACCATTCTCGGCGAGCATCCGTCCGAGGTCATAGGCCATCTTGCAATATTTATTGTCTTGCGGTAATCTAGCCGAACCAAAAATAGTTACACCCTGAGGAAATGTGCGTACAATGCGGAGCCCCTGCCCTAGATCCTTCGCGTAGGCATTTGCTCGTTCGAGATCGGCAATTGATAGTTTCTTTAATAATTCTTCCTCTGCTTTTAACATATTCTTCCTTTCCTAAACTTTTTGAATGGGCATCGGATGTAGACGTTCTTTGCCAGTTAAGATTCCCTTATTTGCGCCGATTTCTGTAACGACGGACGTTGAATTTGCGGAGGCAAAAATTAGTGACTTTTCAAAAGATTTGCCGCTCGCAAAATGAGCCAGAAAACCCGCCCCAAAAGCATCCCCGGCCCCAGTAGCATCCTTGACCTTTTTGTCTTCATAAATGCCAAAACGATAAGTCTCGTCATCATTACTAGCTACGCCCCCCATTGGCCCAGCGGTAATTATTACTATATCGCTATAATTTTTAAGATGAGAAATCAATTCGCTAAGATTGACTCCCGGGACAATTTTTTTAGCTTCGGATTGATTAAGATTCAATATGTCCACATATTGCAATAGTTCTACTAACTTTTTGTGCTCTTTTAGTTCTTCCCCGCCAGGATTAAACATGATTCTGGCGTCAATTTGCTTAGCTTTTTTAAAGAATCTTTCCAATGTATCGTAATCACCTTTTAGGGATGTCACATAAAGCCAATCTGGCTGGATTAAATCTAAATCTTCTTCGTTAAAATTGCCAAATTGAGCCGATGCTCCTCGATACGTCAAAATGGTGCGCTCTCCACTACGCTCATCTAGCAAAATAACCGAGGTGCCGGTAGATTTTTTCCCTAAAAAGTTTATATAACTACTATCAATATTTTCTCGGTCTAGCATGCTAACTACAGCTTCGCCCGCCGAGTCGTGAGCAATATTACCCATAAATATGACCTCATGCCCATGTCTTGCAAAAGATATCGCAGAATTAATTCCGCCACCGCCTATCTCATAGGAGACCTTATCGATATCTACTTTAGAGCCAACCAAAATATCACTATAAATTGATCCTTTATCAACTGGCTTAGCCACCAAGTCGTCATGGTCTATCAAATAAATATCTTGCAGGGCTGAGCCTAGAGAT
Organism: Candidatus Nanosyncoccus sp.; assembly: GCA_045651145.1. Classification (GTDB taxonomy): domain Bacteria; phylum Patescibacteriota; class Saccharimonadia; order Saccharimonadales; family Saccharimonadaceae; genus Nanosyncoccus. Next base: position 9,723 of record JAZRRY010000099.1, on the reverse strand, counting down.
ACGATACGCGCCATGCTTACAGCACTACTCCGTTTTTGTCGATTTCAGCTACCAGGCTCTGGAAGACATCAGCCGGATCACTAGCTTGCGAAATTGCCGAACCTACATTAATTACATCTAGATCAGCGTGTGCGAGAGCTCGCACGTTCGTAATATTAGCTCCACCATCCCAGCCGATTTCTACCTCTGGCTTCATGTTGCGAATCAGGGCAATCTTTTCCATTTGCATCATATCGGCTGGCGCACCCTGCACACCTAATTGCCCAGCAAATACCAAAACATGATCAGCCGCATCAATATATGGCTTCACGTTACCTGGATAGGTAGCGGGCAAAAGTGCTACGCCAGTTTTAATACCAGCCTCCCTTAAAGTTTCGAAAGTCGGTAGTAAGTCTTCATTCGCTTCGGCATGTAAAATACATAGCGAAGGACGAAGTTTTAAAATAGTATCAAGATAATTTGAAGGATTAGAGGCCATTAGATGAAGATCGGCTGCCCAGTTCTTAGGCCACCAGACATTAGTAATATCAAGTGTCGGATATGGCGCAAAAACACCATCAGTAACGTCAATCTGTACGCGCCTCGTAAAAAGATTAATTCTTTCAATTTGAGACCGATAATCTTGCTTATTGTCGGTCAAAATTGTAGGCACGATTGATACAGTTCTAATCATAGTCCTCCCTTTCATCTAATCGATTAATACGCCTAACGCGACGCTCTAGTTCGGTAAAATTGGTAGTTAAAAAGGCTAAAGCGATTTCCTTAGCTGTTTCGTTATCTATGGCGCGGGCCGATAAACATAAGATATTAGCGTCATCATGCTCACGAGCGAGGATAGCCGACTCAGGGTTACTGCAATTCGCCGCACGAATCCCCTTAAATCTATTTGCTTGAATGGTCATGCCGTGTGCCGAATCGCAAATCAAAATCCCCATAGAGCCTAAGTCTTCGCGTACATCTTTAGCAACTGCAATTGCCGGGTCATTGTAATCATCTCCTTCTTGACGTTTGAAAGCTCCATCGTCTTGCACCTGGTAACCTTGGTCGGCCAAAAAACTTATTAGATATGCCTTTCTGTCAAGCCCATGATAATCTGCGCCTAGATAGATTTTCATGCTTTTCCCTTTCCAAAATCTACGGCTAGCTCAACGAGGCGGTTGGAATAGCCCCATTCATTATCGTACCAAGCAACAATTTTAATCATATTTCCACCCACTACGTCGAGCAATGGCAAATCAACAATACAAGAACGTGGGTCGCCGATAAAATCGGACGACACTAGTTCTTCTTCGGTGACGCCAATGATGCCTTCGTAATATGGCTCTCTTGCTGCCTTCTTAAAGATTTTTGCAAGCTCTTCTTTTGTGGTATTACGCTTAATCAGTGCGGTAATATCCGAAAGTGAGACTACTGGAGTCGGCACTCTTACAGAAAGTCCAGTAAACTTGTCTTTTAGGGTAGGAATAGTGATGGCCGTAGCTTTAGAAGCACCCGTAGTAGTAGGCACAATGTTTTCGGCGGCACTACGAGCCTCGCGTAGGTCCTTAGCTGGCGCATCAAGTAATCTTTGTGATCCAGTATAGGAGTGTACTGTAGTCATCATGGCTTTTTCTACGCCAAACTCATCTTCTAGTACTTTCATAATTGGAGCAATACAGTTAGTAGTACAAGAAGCGTTTGAAAGAATTATGTCGGAATCATCTGTTACATCTTCATTAACCCCTAGTACGACAGTCTTTGCGCCTTCACCCTTAGCTGGAGCCGAGATTACGACCTTCTTAGTTCCGGCTTTAATATGTGCCTTTGCATCCTTGGGGTTGGTAAAGAATCCCGTGGATTCAATCACTACATCAACATCAAGTTTTTTCCATGGCAATTTCGCAGGGTCTTTTTCGGCAAAGACTGGTATTTCGCGCGTATTAACGATGATAGAATTCTCTCCTGCAGATACCTTTTTATCATAAGCGCCATAAGAAGAATCATATTTCAATAGATGCGCTAAAGTTTTGGCATCTGTGATGTCATTAATTGCCACTACTTGCACATCGCGTCGATCTAACAAGCTTTTAAGCGCATTCGGACCAATCCGTCCCAAGCGGCTAATCGCTACCTCTACCATTCTTACCTCCTAATATACTTATGCCTATTATATCACACATTTGCACCTATGCGAGATAAAAAGCTCTTTCCAGAGCATAATGAGATTTAGACCAGATTTGTTTGCGTAAAAAATCACAACTCAGCAATGAAAAAATGTCCCTAGCAAGGCGACTAAAGACATTTTTTCTTGACCTGTGTTGTGATTTTTACTAGTAAACAAGTCCAAGCTATGAAAAGAGCTTTTTATCTAGCAAAATGCGCAAAGGCGCGGTTTGCTTCGGCCATACGGTGACAATCTTCTTTCTTCTTGAAAGCTGCACCGGTTTCATTGTAGGCATCTACAATTTCTGCTTCGAGACGCTTGGCATATGGCATGCCGCTGCGAGCCCTAGCTGACTGTACTAGCCATGAAAAGGCGAAGTGTAATTGCCTGTGGCCAGAAATTGGAAACGGAATCTGGTAGTTTGCACCACCAACGCGGCGAGACTTTACTTCAAAATCTGGGCTGACGTTAGCGATAGCTTTTTCCAAGACTTCCACTGGATTTTCAGATTTCAATTTCTTAGCGGCGCCTTCAATTGCAGTATAAACTGCACGTTCGGCTACCTGCTTCTTGCCGTTAAGCATTGATTTGTTGATTAGCCTTTGAACCAAGATCGATTGGTATTTGCGATCTGGATTAACTTTACGTTGTAAGGACTTAGTAGTTTTACGTGGCATTACTTACCCTCCTTCTTGGCGCCGTATTTAGAACGGCCCTGCTTACGGTTAGCTACACCTTGAAGATCCAAAGTACCACGTACTACATGATAACGCACACCAGGAAGATCTGGCACACGACCACCGCGGACCAATACCACAGCGTGTTCCTGCAAATTGTGGCCTTCTCCACCAATATAGGCCCATACTTCTTGGCCATTAGTGAGACGAACCCTAGCAACCTTACGCATGGCTGAGTTTGGTTTCTTTGGTGTCTTAGTTGTAACCTTGATACATACCCCACGCTTTAAAGGTGCATCCTTTTCATAACGCTTGGTTTTTAATGTATTCACGATAGAACCAAGTGCTGGGGATTTAGATTTTTTCGCTTGCTTTTTTCTAGGCTTACGAAGCAACTGATTGATAGTTGGCATTAAAATGCTCTCCTTATACTTATATGTTATATATAGTGAAATTTACCACGCTATATATGGTGTTTTATTGGTCAAAATCACCTCAAGGACTCCATATCTAGCGTTCACTACTTTGCTCGTTTGTGTACAGCAATAACAAACAAGCTGAAACTCTTACCAGTATTATATCACAAACTTTTCATTTTTGCTAGCCCTAGGGCATAGAAAAGCCGCCCCCCAGTGTGGGGGCGGCTTCCAGGGGAAAAACTTGATTCCTTAATTTTTTGTGTCTTCTGAAAAATCTTCTGGAACCTCACTTCGCTCTTTATTCCCATATAACTGATTATGCGGATACTCATTAGCTGCTTTTATGGCGCAACAATCTATATGTAAAGAATAGATTCCGCCAACCGCAAACAAGAGAAACAAAGTAGCGAAACAAGCGACAAAGAAAGCAAGCCCCTCTTTGCCTTGTAAGCTATAAACTTAGGAATTATTTTTTACTAAGAAGTCTAAGGTAGCCTCAATAATCATGCGGTTTTTGATATCCATCTTTACATTTGGATCCTTTAGGCTTTTAATCGCCTCTGGAGATTTTTTGTAAACATCACGTAGCTCGGCTAACTTTGCGTTGACTAAATCATCAGATACTTTAACTTTTTGTTCTACTGCCAAAGATTGCAAGACTAGCGAAGCTTTTACGCGCTCCTCGGCAATTTTACGAGCTTCTTTTTCCCAATTCTCCAAAGTTTCATGATTAGCCTTTAGAAAATCTTCAAAACTCATCCCTTGAGAAGCGGCATTCCTAGTGATATCGTCACGAATTGCGCGCATTTGGTCGTCGATCAAAATTTCCGGCGCCGCCACTTTAGACTTCTTCACTAAGGCCTGCACCAGGTCGTCCTTAAATTTCTCTGTCGCCCTGTGCTCATTTTGCGCTTCGAGATTCTTCTTGATATCTTCCTTTAGTTCGTCTAATGTCTTGAATGGGCCACATTTTTTGGCCATCTCGTCATCTATCTTTGCCCTGGTGACTTCGTTCACTTGTTTAAGCAAAACTTCAAATACAACCTTGGCGCCGGCTAATTCTTTTGCGCCATAATCTTTAGGAAAAGTAAGTTTAAGATCAAATTTATCACCTGGCTCATGGCCCACGATACCATCCTCAAACCCAGGAATAAACGCCATCGAGCCAAGTACTAGCTTGTAGTCCTTAGCTGACCCACCCTTAAAGGCTTCGCCGTCTTTCTTACCAACAAAATCAATAATCACCTCGTCAGTTAATTTAGCAGCTCTTTTGACCGCCTTTTTCTCGGCAAAAGAACCAGACAAGTTATTCAAAATCTCTTCAACATCCTTCTCGGCCACTTTGGCTTTTTCTCTTTTAACGCCAAGATTCTTATAATCGCCAAGCTTGATCTCTGAAATGATATCAGCGGTAGCTGTGTATTCTACCATTTCGCCCGGGACATATTTCGTCACGTTTACGCTTGGAAGCACTAGTGGTGACTTCTCCTCTTTCTTGAAGGCTTCAATTACGCTTGAGCGGACCGCTAGATCTACCGTCTCAGAGTTGAGGTCGTTCTCAGGTATAAATTTCTTGGCCACTTCAACTGGAACTTTACCCTTTCTAAATCCTTCAACTTTAACTTCTTTAGCTAACTTTTCTAAAGCCTGTTTAGCGGCAGGTTTCAAATCATTTGCGTCCAAAGTCACGGTAATTTCTACACGCGAATCAGAAAGCTTCTTAAACTTCGTTTTCATATCTACTCCTATAAATTTGAGAATATTATATCACAATTTTCGGTAAAGCTGAATCCCTAAAATGCGTCAAGGTAAATTTAGACGTAGCGCCTAGCTTGACGTCTGGGTTTAAAATATTACGAGGATCAAAAATTTTCTTAAGCTCGGTGTATAAAATTCGCTCTGGCTCTTGCATGTTGGCGTTAGTCACCACGGCTTTCAATCTTCCCTCTGGTGTGCCGCCAGCCAGTTCTCCGCTTTGGCGATCAATAATATAAGCGCCAGCCTTTAAGAACGTAGTGGCCTTTTTATTAAACCCTTCTTCGTCTAGATTAAATTTAGGGCGCAGACTGTAAATTGAAGAACTGTATGAGCCAAATAATTCCAGATCAAGCTCTAATTTCTTATGTAGAATCTCGATATCATTTAAGAAATTAGGAATATTCCACTCTGGCAAATAAAAATCAGTCAAAATCGGCACCCGCTCACCGTTTTTAATATTACCTAGGTAATTTGTGAGCGCATTTTCAAATTCGTCAAGGTTATATGAATTGTTTGCCGATTCAATAATGAATTTCGAACCCCTGGGGAAGTTATTACTCATGGCGTTAATCTTTTTCAAAGCACTACTAGCCCGCTCATCAAAACCGGCTAGTACTGCATACCCATCTTCGAACTTCTTAATGATACCGTCTAAGTTCTTGCCCGCCTCGCGCGCGTCCATAATGATTTTTAAATCATATAGATTAAGCTTGCGCGGTTTCATTGGTTTTACTGAGTCCATAAATTTCAGGGTCGTGCCAATGTCTTTAAAGGTAGCTACCACACGTAACGGCTGCGACCTAAGCGGTACTGCCCTTAAAATCACTTCAGAAATAATACCTAACGTCCCTTGCGCACCAAAGAAAACAGGTAATAGATCAAGAGTTTCGCGCTTCTTAGCTTCTTTAACCATTGGGTATCCAGCTAGTGAATGTCGGTCATCTAATTCTTTGATTAAGTTTTCGTTCTCTTTTAATAATTTTGAAATCTTGCGATAAATCTCGCCTTCGATGGACTTCTCTGCTGCCTTTTTGGCTACAACGTACTTTTTTAGGCGGTTAGTTTGCAAGCAATCACCATTGGATAGCACTACCTCAATCCGCTCAGTATAGTCATAAATCCCACCATATTTACCAGAATATTCGTCAGCAGGATGATTGGAGATCAGGCCACCAATAGTTTCGTTGTCTCGCCCACCAATTGGAATAGTAAGGCCGCTTACAGATAGGGCTGTATTTAGCTCCTTAAGTGTGATCCCAGCCTGCACGCGCACTAATCTTTCGCGTGGGTCAATTTCGAGCATGCGGTTTAGTTTCTTGGTAGAAATAATAATGCCATTAGATAAATCTGCTCCACCTTCATCGGTGCCTGATCCGCGAGGTGTCACCGAAATAGGAATATCTTTTTGTGATAACTGATTAAAAAAACGTAGCAATCTTTGGATATCGTCAGTAGATTCCGGAAAAGCTACAATTTTTGGCTTAATCTTTAAAGCGGAGCGGTCCGTAGAATACTCTTCTATGATTTCAGGCGTGTCAAAAACATTACCAACAACCAACTGATTCAAATACTTTGCAATTTTCCCCATCCTGCTAATGATTATAACACGAAAAAAGTTCTTTCAAGTTATTTTTTATTTTTGGATTCTTTATCCTTTTGAGAATCCGCTTCTGTTGGTTTATCAAACATCAAATCCACTTCTAGCATCTTTCCGCTTGGCCCAAACAAAACCGGGATAAAACCAACATATCTGTAACCTTTTTTGTTTACATATTCTTCAATCACTTCGCGATGCTCTTTGATTTCGGAACTAATTAGTTTGTTATTGGCGTATTTTAACCGTATAAACTCCATAAACCTCCTTTTTCATCATTATACATTATTTTTGTTCGAATCATCAATTCCGTATAGTTTTGGTCTTGATAAAATTAGAAATTTATTGTAATATATATAATATGAATAAGGAAAAACTAACTAACCTAATCCAATCTTATATTCGCGCCAAGGAATCTGGCGAGCTTAGAGAAGAAGAAATTAATAGTGGCCAACCTGTGGACGATAGGGATTATCACGAATTAATGGAAAGCTACCGCAAGTGGCAACTAGAGAATATTTTAGACTATGATAAGCTTACGCACTATTCGGATGCTGAGTTTGCCGAAAAGTTTGGCGAAATGTACGATTATTCCGACGGCAACGCCAGCTCTCATGCCCTTAACCGTGGCATGCATTTCAAGACCGACGAATCGCGTCTTGCTATCCGTCCAGCCTTTGAGGAGACTATCCAATATATTAATAATTCTGCCGACGATCGGTTTGAACTACTCGAAACTATTGACGACAAAAACAGTCCACACAAAGTTAATGGCCTTGGCCCTCATATGATTACAACCTTGGTCAACGCTAAATATCCTGACGTTCCACCGGTCAATACTACCACGCGAGAATTCTTCGCTAACATCGGCGAGCCACTTCCGGTCAAACGCTCCGAGGCTCAACGCATCGTTAGCCAATTCTTTGAAGATGTGGTTGAGCTTTCTGGCGGCAAACTAAATTACGATGAAGCTAACCATATTTTATGGTATTCCAAGAATATTGAATCTGGTCGTAAATTCATGGAGTCGAACTTCGGCGTGACTTTTGAAAAGAAAACACGCACGCATAGGAGAGCTGCCGCTCGCAAAAAACCTCTTACTCATGACGAGAGGGTGGCAGAAGCCCTGGCTCAGCTTCGCGCTATTCACGACCAAGCCATGAAAGAAAATGACTAGATAGTCTAATTATTCATATTCTGTTACAAAAGACCAACCGAATGATATACCAAAGGTGAACGGTAGCTAGCTATGGAAACATTTCTAGTCTGCCATTATGGGATCTTGCGATTAAGCTCCCAGTATGGTCAATTACGCTAATATCACTAATTGCGTCCCTTGGGTGTTGCGCAAGATAGACTCTCTCAAATCGCGCGATTTCGCTTTCTGCTTCGCGATAATCTCTTACTTCGGATTCGCTCGTGACACCGTTTCTTGTAGTTATAATTAGTCTTGCCATAAAATCTCCTATTCTATCTTTACTTATCGCCTAGAATTTTAATTCTGCCAAACTTCACCTTTTCTACCGCTTTGCGTAAAGCCTTCTCCGACCCATAATGCGTCCTCTGTCCCGGTGCATCCGACAACATATGCTGTGCGTATGGAAAACTCACCGCCTTCTCTAGCACTCCTCCTAGCTTGCCCGTTCCACATAATACCTCCGCCTTCCGCACCGCATCAAGGGGCACATCTAGCGCCTGCTTCATTTCTTCCGGGAAGAAAGTCAGCGAAAACAAATCCCCATCCGCTTCTCCCGCCAGTCGCCCATATGCAATTGAAGTATTTCCCTCAATCCAAAGTCTCTGGTCTAGCGCCCGCATTTTGGCATTAGTCAAATTCATTTCACACCGCACATATTTTTTCCCGTCCTCATTTTTCATATCGCATACAAAATCTCCCTCACACGTCGTCGTCATTACTGCTCCCGACACATCCGGCGATTTCAACCCATGCTTTTCGTCGTACGAAATCGTATCACTAATGTAATCACAAATAATCCACGAGAGTAGCCCCGTCTCCGCATTTTCTGCAATCAAATAAAACTCCGTTCTCGCACCCCAAAATACGCTTGAATGAACCCGAAACATCGTCACGATCCCGTAATATTTCGGCGTATCACCTTTAAATACCGCCGACTTCGCCAGCCGAAACCCTGCCGGCAAGAATTGCTGCATTTTTTCCGGCTCCATAATTTCATAAAACACAAACGAACAATACGGCTCCACCACGAACGGCATCTTGTTCGCCTTCTTAGTCGCGCTCTTTACAATCTTGCGCTGCATCCACACTGGCAATCGTCGCAGCTTCGTCTGCAAATACGACACCTTCCCGACTTCCATCGGGTTCACTAATTTCTCCACCCCCTTTGCATAGTCCAAAATATTCATAAGCCTATTATAATATCGTCAATTGTATTATTACTGCTTCCATCTCTTAAGTGTCGGGAAAACTTTAGTGCAATATTCTTTCATCTGTTCATTCGTCATCCCCGCCTGTTCGCCAAACTGCGCACATTTTTCAATATATTCTTCCATCGAACAATCATCTAGGAACTCGCCCTTATCATAACACCATTTGCAATAATCTTCATTCACGCTTCCGTCGGCATTCGTCCCAAACATATCGTCCGAAGTCAGTGGCATCGCGCAACTTTGACAAATTTTTACATTTTCTTGCATTTTTCCTCCTTTAATTATTTTTTCTTCCCAAACACTTTCGCGAGATGACCGAGATAACTCGCCTTCTGCCCTGCATCAATTATGATACTTTGCCTAGTTTGGTTATTCATAATAATTCAATTATATCACTTAGCAAACCGCTTGCACTTTATTCATTATTTATTTATAATGATCTTAATAGCAAGCGCTAGAAACTTGCTAGCCTTGGTGTAGGCTTACTGTTCAAGTTCGGCTTGAACAGTTTTTTTTAGCTTTAGGTTTACGAGTTAGTTTGAAATAAAATTCAATTTCTAACATCGCGACTCCTTTCGTTTTTGTTTTCACAAAATACTACGGGAATCTGCAACCCGACTATCTAGCATTATCGCGGCAGATTCCCGTTGAGAGATTTGACCCTAACGGCCCACCATCCAGAACCTGCAATTCGCAAAACTAATCTACTCCCAGGACCCGCCA
>JAZRRY010000098.1:0-4692 GCA_045651145.1 Candidatus Nanosyncoccus sp. | reverse complement strand
GAAACTCTAATCTATATTCCTACGGTAACTATTACAATTGGTATTCTGCTACAGCAGGCAATGGTACATTTAGTTTTAGTACAAACAATCATAGCGTAGGCGGAGACCTCTGTCCAGTTGGCTGGCATTTACCAATCGGCGGCAGTAAAGGCAATGTAGCCGCTAGCGATTTCTGGATTTTGTCGCGTGCAGTGATAGGTGTAGATCCAGCTAATTTTAATGATGACTACTTCACATACTCTGGAAATCCAGAAGGTTATAACGCCTCGAGAAAGATGCGAAACTATCCAAACAATCTTATCTACGCAGGTTTCGTGTCTGGGACCTCTTTAGGAAGTCGGGGCTCTGTTGGGATTTATTGGTCTTCTACCGTGAATCGTACGATTGGCGCTTATTATACGTCTCTAAACGATAGAGTTCTATATCCGGGCACTGGTGTTACTTATAAGTCAAACGGTTATACAATACGCTGCACAGCTACGCAGTAGTATAAGAAGTTTTCGTTCCATCCAAAGCCCAATTGACCCCCCCTGGTGGGCTTCCAGATATGCGCTAGTCACAGCTGGCACTAACCCAGTTAGATGTGCGCCTTCAGGATTAATAGACATTTTGTGTTGTTTTATACCTCTGTTCTTCCAGAGAAGATAATTCGTGCGAACTGAATTTTCTGAGCCTTTTTGAGCCCACGATGATTATTTAAGCGTCGTTTTAGTTCGCTATGTAAACCTTCTATTTTATTGTTGGTATTTGGTATATTTAATTCAGGATATTGCTGATACGTAAACAGATATGGTAAGTTTGTTATTAAACTATTAATAGCCCTTCTAGTTAATCTGTGAGCGTAAACCCACTTGTTATACTCCTCCGTGTAACTTTTCTCTTGGAGCCAGACTTTATGGCGCAGTTTCCATCCATACACCATTATCGTAAAATTCTTCTCATTTGTGTGAGATAGTACTAGGGCTATGTTTCTTAGTTCAATATTAGGCGATAGTACTGGCTTTCTAGTTAAACACTGTGTGATGATTTTCAGTTGATGAAATTGGCAAAATTTTACTTTGATACCATCTACTTCTAGCATATTAATTACTCCTGTTTTACCGTCTATAATTGCTGCTTTAGGATAAACTTTGTATCTGTGTAAATGCCTGATAGCCTTTTCGTAATCCCAGACGGTTTCGTAACCGTTTACTGATTCACAATATAAGGTTTTGCCATTAAATGTATTTATGACTGTTAAAATGCCCCAGGAACGACCAAAATAAGTTACGTCCATAGCGATTACGTCGGCTTTAGTCGGGATGATTTCTGGAGCCTAATTGTAAACGCTATTAATGGTGGCACTAAACCTGGCAACTACGACTCAATTGCTAGACCATATTACAACGGCAACCCAGAAGGGAAAGACATCTCTAAAGCACTTAGGATTTATCCAAATAATACTCTTTATTCCGGTTATTCCAACACCGCTAGAAGTACTTACGGTGCTTATTGGACATCCACGACCGCAGGTGGTGGACAATCCTACTATATGTATCTAGGTAACACATTGGTCTATCCAGCTACTTATGGTAGTGCTAAGACTTACGGATTTAGCGTTAGGTGTCTTATTACTTCAAGCATTTAATAACTATATATATGATTCAGCCCTTATCTAAATATTGTTTAATTTTCCATTTCGTGGTATGATAAGTAAAATTATCTATTAAACTAAGGAGTAAAATGCCTGAACCTAAGAAACAGAGTAGTCCACGCAAAACTGGGCTTCGCAGGAGTCATTTGAGGTTGGAGCTGGCGCGTAGAGTGAATAAGATTTCTCCCGTCAAAGCTTTTGAGACCAAAAAGCGCACCCCAAATTTAAAAGTTAAAACTAACAAATAGTAAGAGATATTAAAAATATGGCAAGTAATCGGCATCTAGGTAGAGTAATAGTGTTACAAAGTTTGTATGAGTATGAACTTAGGACTTTGGCGCACGATCCCCAGGTCGATCTAAAAATCATCATTGCTAAAAATATTGAGCCGTACGAAAAAGCACTCGGAGACACTGAATTTGTCTACAATCTTGCACAAAATGTGGCGGAAAATTTTGAGTTGCTGGATAAAGTACTGGCGCCAATCGCTCCAGAGTGGCCGATTGAATCAATTGCGGCAATTGATCGAAATATACTTCGGATGGGGCTATATGAACTTTCGGAATGTGGTGATACTATTCCTCCGAAAGTCGCAATTAATGAAGCTGTAGAGCTGGCAAAGGCGTTTGGCTCGGACAATTCGTCTAAATTTGTCAACGGCGTGCTAGGCACAGCTTATAAAAATCTAGGAATAACTGAATCTAATAATCATGAAACCAAATCACACGCCGCTAGCGGAACCAACGCAGAGAAGGACTCTAAAGGTACCGGAAGCACTACCGACGGAGAAGGTTAAAGAGTCTGCTCTCGCCAAAATAAAGTCTGCGGTTTTTCGTAAAAAGACTGCAATTCAAGAAATCGTACGTGAACCGACTTCTGGTGGGATTGTTTTTAGATTTACTAAAGACAGAAAAGATATTGAGGTCCTCTTGATTCAAGACTCAAAAGGCCGCTGGACTATCCCTAAAGGCCACATCGAGCCAGGCGAAACAGCCAAGATGACTGCCAGACGCGAGATAGAAGAAGAGACTGGATTAAAAAATGTTTCGGTATTAGCTTGGCTTGGCAAGATTCACTTTAAATATCGTAGGATGGATAAGTTGGTGCTCATGACGACGCAGATCTATCTGGTACAGGCGCTTGATAGTAAAGAGATGCCTATTCCTGAAAAATGGATGAAAGGGATTAAGTGGTTCTCGTTTACGGACGCCTTGGACGCGATTGAATATGAAGATATTGAAAAGTTGATGCTTGTAGCTAAAAAGAAGATTCGCGCAGGCGATTATTAGAATTTCTGCGAGCATATTTAATAGATAAAGGAGGAAAATGGAAGAATACCAAAAATTTGCAAGGGAAAAACTGGGATTTGAATTTAATGACATTAATCTATTAGTGACGGCGTTGACACACCGAAGCTATGTGAATGAGCATAAATCTGCGCACGAACATAACGAAAGATTAGAATTTTTAGGTGACGCAGTGCTAGAATTAGTTTCTTCAGATTTTTTGTACCGAAACTACGACGAACCTGAGGGAATTATGACTGCTGTAAGAGCGGCACTGGTGAGGACTGAATCAATCGGCGCGGCTGGGATTGAGCTAGGGTATGAGCCGTTAGTCAGACTGTCTAAGGGTGAAGCGCATGGATCGGAGAGGGCGCATGAGTCGATTTTGGCTGATTGCTTTGAGGCGGTGATTGGTGCGATATACCTAGATCAAGGATATGAAGCGGCAAGAGATTTTATTGACAAACATATTTTAGTGAAAATTGATACCGTCCTAGAAGAAGGGACGTGGCGTGATCCGAAGTCTTATGTCCAGGAACTGGCGCAAAAAATTGATGGCGTAACCCCAGTGTACAAGACTATGAAGGAAGAAGGTCCGGATCACGATAAGGTGTTTACGGTAGGAATTTACGTTGGTGATTCTTTGAAAGGTACTGGAAAGGGGCACTCTAAGCAAGAGGCACAAACTAACGCAGCGAGAGAAGGCGTAAAGAAGTATCGCTCCGAGAATAAACTTAAGGGAAATAGTTGATTTTTAAGAGATAGTGTGATATAATTATAGGAGTGGTACATTACAATCGGAAGAGGGGATACCCATGAGTAATACGGTCGTAACTATGTCGTTCGACGAGTTTTTTCCTAATTGGATAGAGGGGGGGGAGAGTTGTGATGACACTCGAGCTGGTGGTGAGATGGCCATGGACGGTAGCAATCGCTCTGGCCGTGACAGCGATGATAGTTTGTCTCGGGGGCGGGGGCGGACCAGCGGCCCGACCGTAGAGACTCCGGGGCAGCGGCTTCAGGCCATAATGCGTCGCTACGTGGATGGTGAAGGTGAAAGCGATGAAGATTATGATCTATGGTTAAGATTGCATTAACCGCGTATAATCTTCTCCCCTCTAAAAGGTTAAGGGCTCGCGTTTTGAGCCCCCTTTTCTTTTTCTGTAAAATATGATAGAATATTAAAGTTAATAATTTAAGGAGAAAAAATGCTAGCGATTCGCATGCAACGTAATGGCCGGTCACATTATCCAACGTACCGGATAGTCGTCCAAGAATCACAGCGTCATCCACTTTCGGGACGCGTTGTGGCTGAGGTCGGCAACTATAATCCCGCAACTAAAGCTTTGACTTTAGATAAGGAAACTGTAGAAAAGTATTTGAAAAATGGCGCTCAGCCATCTTCGCGTGTAGCGTTCATCTTGAAGAAGAACGGCGTGAAGTTACCAAAGTGGTATAAGGAAGCATCGGTAAAGAAAGCTGTAGCTAAACATGCCGATAAGCTTCGCAAGAATCAGCCTAAGGAAGAAGCTCCAGCTACGGATGCCCCAGCCGAGGCAACTCCAGCAGAAGAGCCAAAAGCTGAATAAGCATAAATTATTTACAAAAATAGTCCATCATGGGGCTATTTTTGTGCTATAATAATAGAAATTAACTTAAGGAGAAACAATGCTCGCGATTCGCATGCAACGTAATGGCCGGTCACATTATCCAACGTACCGGATAGTCGTCCAAGAAGCGCAGCGCCACCCTCTTTCGGGTCGTGTTGTAGCC
>JAZRRY010000097.1:0-11262 GCA_045651145.1 Candidatus Nanosyncoccus sp. | reverse complement strand
GACGACATTTTCGGGGGGTGAAGCGCAGAGGATTAAGCTGGCAACGGAATTAGCTAGGAGATCTACCGGGCGTACACTTTATATTTTGGACGAGCCGACGACGGGACTGCATTCAGATGACGTGAAGAGGCTACTCGCGATTTTAAATCGGCTAGTGGATGGTGGGAATTCGATGATTATTATTGAGCATAATTTACATGTGATTAAATCGGCAGATTGGATAATAGATATGGGGCCAGAAGGGGGGCTGAAAGGGGGCTTAGTGTGCGCTGAGGGTACGCCGGAGGATCTAGCGAAGTCTGCAAAGACACCGACGGGGGAATATTTGAGAAAGTATTTGAAGTATTAATACTGAAATAGCGGGGAACTATTCAAAACTTTAAATTTTGCTCAGGCTTATTTTAACCATGATTATTACTTTATTTCTCTTCAGGTATCAAAACGCTCGTGACAAGATTTTTAAGGATATGGGGTTGAAATTATTAATCATTCGTGTCTATAATCTCATCTGGGTTGACTTCGGAGTTTAGTGATTCGATTGCAGGAGCCGTTAGACTCGTGCTATGTGAGGTAATCATTAAATGATGTTCTAGGTATTCAGTTTGCTAAAAAGGAGATGAAATGGCCATAGAGATAAATCTACTATGTATCATGATTTCAAAGCGTAAAAACCGCCGAAGTAAAAAATCTAACTAGCTAAGCTAGTTAGATCAACCCAAATCGAAAAGCTCTTCCTAGAGGGGCTTTTCTTATGATTAGATTTTAACACAGTAGGCGAAAATAGCAAGTACTGACGAGGCTAAACTTTCCACGTTTAAATATATTATAATAGTAGGATAAGAAATGAGGAGAATTAAATGATAACTTTGATTAAGAATGGGGAAGTGCTACTTAGTGAAGATGGAAGGTTGGTGGTGAAGCGTGGGGATGTGGTGATAGATGGGACAATGATTCAGGAAGTGCGCGTAGGAGGCGGAGTGGGCGATGTTGACTTTGATAAGGTGATTGACGCGACTGGTACGCTAGTGATGCCGGGGCTAATTAATGCGCATACGCATGCGTATATGAGCTTATTTAGAAATTATGCGGATGATATGGAGCTTTTTGATTGGCTAGACAAAGTGGATGCAGTAGAAAACCAGATGACAGGCGAGGATTGCTACTGGACTAGTCTGCTATCAATTGTAGAGATGATGAAGACTGGTACGACTTGTTTTGTGGACATGTATATACGAGGTAGCAAAGATGGGACAAAGTCGGGACCGAAAGGTTCGGTAGCTGGTGCTGTGAATGACAGTGGAATGAGAGCGTATTTAGGTAGAGGATTAGTTGGCGAGGATGGTGACGCAGGCTCACTAGAGAGGCTGAATGAATTTATGACGGATTATGAGCTACACAAAGGAAGTGATAGAGTAAAATTTGTACTAGCGCCACACGCGCCATATACTTGCGAGCAAAGTATGTTGGAATTAGTGCGTAACACTGGGGTAAAAAATGATTTGATGGCGATGATACACATTTCGGAGAGTGAATCAGAAATGAAGGTGATAGCGGAGAAGTATGATGGAATGACGCCGGTGGAATATGTGGCAAAATCTGGACTTTTTGATTTGCCGACGATTGCAGCGCATTTGGTAAAGGCTACGGATGAGGACATTAAGCTATTGAAAGAAAAAAATGTGAGCGTAGCGATAAATCCGCGGAGTAATATGAAGCTTGGGAATGGATTTGCGCCAGTGCAGAAGTTTATTGATGCAGGATTGAATGTGTGTCTCGGGACAGATGGAAGTGGAAGTAATAATACGCAGAATATGTTTCAGGAGATGCAATTTGCGAGCTTAGTATACAAGGGAAGTGAAAGGCGAGCGAAGTGCGTAGACGCAAGGGAAGTAGTGAAATTTGCTACACTAGGCGGAGCAAAAGCATTAGGCATGGATGAGAAATTAGGGGTAATAAAAGAGGGGGCGTTGGCAGATATAATTTTACTTGATTTAAATGTGCCAGAATTTGTGCCGCGAAATGACCTAGTGAGTGCGCTTTGCTATAGTGCAAATGGGTCGGAAGTCAAGACGATGCTGATTAATGGTGACGTGGTGATGGAGGATAGAAAAATAACGAAGTTTGATGAAGAAGAGGTATATAGGGAATGCAATAAGATGGCAAAAAAGTTAGGGATGGAAAAGTAAGAGCTTTAGCTGGTTACAGATATGCTATAATGAGGAAAAGGAGTTATTTTATGACAACAAATAATACAAAGATTTTCTTAGTTTTGAATTCTGGATCTAGTAGTGAGAAGTTTTCTCTATATGAAGGGGAGGATGAAGTTTGCTCGCTGTATTTTGAGGGGATAGAGGAAAATGGTAAAAAGAAGTTTATTTGCACGATTTCGCGAGCGGATGGCAGTGAAGAAGTAGTAAATAAGAAGTGGGATACATTAAACGAAGCATTTAAAGAAGCGAAAGTGATTTTTGAGAAGGAAGGATTTATTAATGAGGCGCATCCGCTAGATGGGATATTAGTGCGAGTAGTGGCGGCCGGAAAGTATTTTTCGCAGAACCATATCGTAGATGAGCAAACGATGAAGGAACTTGAAAAAGTTCAGGTGACGAATCCTTTACATGTGCCTGGAACGGTAAGGGGTATTAAGAATGCTAAGAGTGCTTTTAAGGACGTACCCGTGGTAATCATGTCTGATTCGGAGGCTTTGACGCGAGATTCTAGAAAAGATACGGAGTATGCTTTGCCGAAGGAAATAATTGAGGAATTTGATTTAGGACGCTGGGGCGCGCACGGGGCATCTTATGGTTATATGATGGGACGAATCCCGGAACTTGGGCTACTCGAAAAGAAGATGGTGATATGCCATTTGGGATCTGGATGTTCGGTAACGGCACTAGTAGATGGTGGGCCAGCTTATACTTCTATGGGTGAGACACCTCTAGAAGGATTAATGTCGTCTACGAGGACAGGTTCGATAGACCCAACAATTGGGGCGTTACTCGGGGAGAAACTGGGGGCAGGTGAAGCGATTAAATTGATGAATAAAGAGTCTGGACTTTTAGCGATGGCTGGATCAAATGATATGAGGGAAATAATTGCAGGGGCCGAAGAAGGGGATATGGATTCGGCGAGAGCTTATGATTTATTTATTGATGGAGTAGCTGGCAAGATTGGTGAATTTGCGGCTAAGATGGGGGGGATTGATGCAATTGTATTTACGGCGACGATTGGCGAGAGATCTATTCCTGTGAGAAATTCAATTATTACTAAATTAGAATTTATGGGCTTCAAGGCGAAAAATGATGCCGTGCTCGACAAGACTAAGGGCTATGCAAATGTTGCGGAAGAAGATTCAAAACCAATTTATATTATTCCTACAAATGAGGCAGCTTACATGATTAAGAAGGCAGGGGAACTGCTGGATGGCGTGGCATAACGACCAAGTCTCTGAAGCTGAGACCGAGAAAATTATAGAAGTTGCAAAAGAATGCTTGGTGATCCCTGGCGATATGGTGGAGCTGGGATGCTATAAAGGCGATACTTCCCTGATGCTGGCCGAAGTGATTCGGGGAACTGGCAAAAAGCTTTGGATTTATGATTCTTTTGAGGGGTTGCCGGAGAAGTCGGAAAAGGACGAGTCGGTAATTGGGGAGAATTTTAAGGCTGGGGCTTTGATGGTGACAAAAAGGGAGGTGAAGGAAAGATTCTTAAGGGCGGGGTTGCCGGTGCCGGTAATAAAGAAGGCATGGTTTAATGAGCTTAGTCTTGATGATTTGCCATCTAAAATTTGTTTTGCTTTTCTTGATGGGGATTTTTATCAGTCTATTAGGGATAGCTTGAGATTAGTAGAGCAGAAGATGGTGAAGGGCGGCGTAATTATGGTGCATGATTACAAAAATGAAGCATTGCCTGGGGTAGCTAAGGCGGTAGACGAATGGAAAAAAGATAAGGATGTGAAGTTTAAGGAATATTGGAGTCTTGGCATTATAATAATATAGGATGATAGAACAGAGTGGGCTGATTTTTGATAAGTTTGGCGATAGACGATTTCGTAGTAGTGAAGAAGCAATATTTGATATGTTTTCTAGGGTGGATACCAGAATTAATCTAAAAATAGTGAAAAAGAGAGCTGGAATATCTAGCTCTACTTTTTATCGTCATCATAAAAGCATTAATAGTCTACTCTATGATTATGAGAAGATGATTATGAATTGTTTTAGGCGGTTTATGAGGGTCGGCTATAAAGGAGCCGATCTTAGACAGATTGTGCGTCGGATGTTGATCTTTATTATATTGAATAAAAAGATGATAAAAGCGGTAGCTAAAAAAGACAATTATTTAATAATATATTGCATGGTGAGGACATTAAAAAGAAAAATAGAGGTGGATGGATATTTGATAGATAAAGATAATAAGATATTTGATATTTATGTATGTGAAGTTTGTGGGGTAATAAAAGGGTGGCAAGAAGATGGTTATACTGAGCAGGCGTTGATGAAAATAGAGGATGATATTGCGTATCTTACTTTAACGATTAATGAAAGGCTGGGAAAGTTAGTACATTAGGGCCTATTAGCACTCGGGGGTTTACAGTGCTAATTTTTGTGCTATAATGAGGCCAGAAAAGGAGTAAAAAATGACACTGAAACCATTGAAAGATAGAATAGTGGCTGTGGTAGAAAAACCACTAGAAAAGACCAAATCTGGAATACTATTAGGGGAAGCTAAAGAGAAACCAGCTTATGCGGTGGTAGAATCTGTGGGGCCAGATGTCTCTTCAGTGAAAAAAGGAGATAAGATTGTGTATAAAGAATACTCGACCACTAATATCAAGATAGATGATGTGGATTATATTATTGTGAATGAAGAGGATGTGTTAGCTACGATGTAGCTATGTGGAAAACTTATGGAAAAGTGGCATTAATAAGAGAAAGGAAGAAAAATGGCAAAGAAAATTTATTACGAATCTGAAGCGCGCGAGAAGGTATTATCTGGCGCTAAGCAGTTGTATGATGCAGTAAAAGTAACATTTGGGCCGAAAGGTAAAAATGTGATTATTGAAAAGGAATATGGTGCTCCTGTGATTACGCATGATGGCGTGACTGTAGCAGAGGCTGTAGAGCTTCAAAATAAGGGAGAGTCGCTAGGTGAAGCGGTGGGTGCGAAGCTGATTAAGACGGCGGCGCAGAAATTGAATAAAGCGGCTGGTGATGGTACTACTACTGTGACAGTATTAACCTATAACATCTTAAATGAAGCTAACAAGCTGATTGCAGCGGGTGTTAATCCAATGGAGCTACGTAAGGGAATTGAGGAGGCTGGTGCAAAGATAGTATCAGAGATCGATAAGGTTGCGGAGCAGATAGAGGGGGATTCTTCTAAGGTAGCAGAAGTTGCGACGATTTCGGCTGGAGATGCAGAAATTGGTAAGCTAATTGCTGAGGTGATTTCGAAAATCGGCAAAGATGGTGTAGTGACGGTTGAGGCTGGGCAAGGATTGGAGATGGAACAAGAGATTGTAGAAGGATTTAGCTATGATAAGGGCTATGCTTCTCCTTTCTTTATTACGGATACGAACCGTCAAGAAGCTATTTTTGAAAAGCCACTAATTCTTATAACCGAGAAAAAGATTTCGGCAGCGAACGATATTTTGCCGCTTCTTGAGCAAATTGCTCAGAGTGGGAAAAAGGATTTGGTGATTATTGCAGAAGAAGTAAGCGGTGAGGCTTTGTCGTTACTAGTGTTAAATAAGTTGAAGGGGGTATTTAATTCCCTAGTACTGAAGGCTCCGGCATTTGGCGACCGACGCAAAGAGATAATGGAAGATATTGCCATCCTAACTGACGCTACGGTAGTAAGCGAAGATAAAGGGATGAAGCTCGAAGAAGTTGGAATGGAGGTATTGGGTTCTGCTTCAAAGATTATCGCAACTAAAGATGAGACTACGATTATTAAGGGGGCTGGCGACAGAAAGGCTGTAGAAGAAAGAATCAATCTTATTCATGCTTTTGCCAAAAACGCTAAAAGTGATTATGAAAGAGAAGAGTTTGAAAAGAGGGCTGCGGCGTTATCTGGTAAGGTTGCGGTGATTAAAGTAGGTGGCGCAACAGAGACGGAAATCGATGAGAAAAAATTCCGTGTAGATGATGCGGTAGCAGCGACCAAGGCAGCACTAGCAGAGGGCATTGTGACTGGAGGTGGCGTAACCTTAATAAATACAGCTGCAAAGCTAGATGAAACTGAAGCTGGTACCAAGATTGTAAAAAATGCACTTGAGGCACCGTTTGTGCATATCGTAGAGAATGCGGGGTTAAATGCGCAGGCATTACTAGCTGAAGTTAAATCAGTAAAACCTGGCATGGGTGTTAATGTAATGGCTCCAGAAAAAGGATTAGTGGACCTTAAAAAATCTGGTGTAATTGATCCGGCTAAGGTGACTAAAGAAGCTGTTAAGAATGCGACATCTATTGCGGCTACCGCAATTACGATGGGAGCTTTGATTTGCGAAATTCCAGAAGAAAAATCAGCTGCACCAGATATGGGTGGCGGGATGTATTAATCTCTTGAGTTAAGACTTAATCTGTGCTATAATCATCTTAATATTAGCTCAGCAGGTGTGCCAGTAAGAGTAGTACCTGCTTTAACCAAAGGAGTTTTATGAAAGACTATGAACTCACGGTTCTGCTTCATCCCGATCTCGAGATGAATCCGGACCCTGCCTTCGATAAGGTGAAAGGTATCATCGAATCGTTTGGCGGCAAAATTACAAAAGAAGAAAATGAGGGTAAAAAGCGTTTAGCTTATTCCATTTCTGGTCAAGAATTTGCTCTCTATTATTTTCTTGATGTATCATTGCCAGCTGAAGCGCCGGGCAAGATTTCATCTGCTCTCAACATTGCAGAGGAAGCACTAAGATACCTTCTAGTGCGCGTTGATGAACGCAGAGAGAAGTTTGCGGCTCGTCGTGCCAAGCAAACGGCAAACGAAGAAGAAAAAACGGTAGCGGAAAAAGGAGAGTAAAAATGCGCGGATTTTCGAAAGTAGTGATTGCAGGTAATTTAACCCGTGATCCAGAGCTTCGTACTACTACTGGCGGAAGCAATGTTTGTGGATTTTCAGTAGCAGTGAATCGTGTTTATCGTGATTCAAGTGGTGAACAAAAGGAATCGGTTTCGTTTTTCGATTGTTCAGCTTGGAACAAATTAGGTGAAACTATAAATCAGTATGCCAAAAAAGGAACAGGAGTTTTGATTTCTGGCCGGCTCGAACAACGTAGCTGGGAAGATAAGACTACTGGTCAAAAACGTTCACGAGTTGAGATTGTAGTGGAAGATTTTAATTTTATTGGCAATTCACGTGATAATGGCGATGGTGGAGCTAGCAGCAGTAATGCGGCGGTCGATATGTCGGAATCCAATGTACCTGATGATATTCCTGAGGGGGAAATTGACCTCAGTGAAGTACCATTTTAATAATAAGATTAAGGAAAACGAAGGAGAATAATATAATGAAACGGATTAAGAGCGATCCAAATCTCTATTTCGATTACCGAGACGTGAAGACGCTTCAACGCTATATTGACGTTTATGGTAGGATAGAGCCAATTTCTAAGACTGGGCTTTCTGCTAAGCAACAGCGTCAACTCGCAGTTGCAATAAAGCGTGCTCGTCATCTAGCACTTTTGCCATTTGTATCTAATAATTAAAAGGAGGGCGTCATGTACGGACCAACAGATCTCAAAAAGAACACTTTAATTACTTTGGATGGGCAACCATATAAGGTAGTTGAGTATTCGCAAAAAGTTATGGGTAGAGGCGGTTCGATTGTGAACGTGAAGGTGAAGAACCTAATTTCGGGGGCGCTTTTACCAAAGACTTTCAAGGGTCAAGAAAAAATTGAGCCAGCGGAAGTCGCTACAAAGAAAGTTCAGTATCTCTATAAGGATGATGAAAAATTCTATTTTATGGATCCAGAGAGTTTTGAGCAGTACGAGTTAAGTAGTGATATGGTTGGGGATTCGAAGGACTTTATGAAAGATGGCGACGAGATGGAAATCCAGTTTTATAATGGTACGCCAATCAATCTTGTTTTGCCTAAGAATATTTGGCTAAAAGTTGAATATACCGAAAATGCCGTGAAGGGTGATACTTCTACTTCCGTGATGAAGGATGCAACGCTTGAAACTGGGGTAGTAATTAAGGTCCCCGCCTTTATCAAAGAGGGCGATATTGTTTCGATCGACACGGAGACTTATAACTATCGTGAACGAAAGAAGTAGGGGTTATTACAAAATTGAAGGCGCTGGGCGTGCCTTCAATTTTGATTTTCGGAATAAATTAGTGCTCGATATTGGGTCTTCAACGGGGGGATTTACGGAATATGCGCTAGATAGGGGAGCAAAAAGGGTGATTGCGATAGAAAAAGGTAGCAATCAAATGAAAGCATCGCTTCGCTTTGACCCTAAGGTGGATTTACATGAAAAGACGGATATTTTTGATGTGAAGGTGGGGGAAGGGATTGTTGATGAAATTCCGGATGTAATAGTGGCGGATGTTTCTTTTGTTTCTTTAAAAGAAGTTTTAAGACATGCAAAAACGTTTTTAGCTGATAAGCATACGGATTTTTTAGTAATGATGAAACCGCAGTTTGAAGCTGAAGATAGGCAATTAAATAATGGCGTGATTAAAAATGAATCTATGCGTCGGAGAATAATAAAAGATTTTGAATACTATCTAAAACAAAACGGCTTTATAATCATAAAGAAACGTGATAATGAACTGACTGGTAAATCCGGGAATAGAGAGCGATTTTATTGGCTTAGGATAACAAACAACTAAGATTTCGTTGACTTTTTATAAGCATAAGCTTATAATAAATTATATGAACTTATTACGTGGCGTGGGCGATTTCTTTTCTCTAGATATAGGGACAAATTCAATGCGCATAGTACAATTATCAGGTGGTAGCCAGCGTGGTTGGACGTTGCAGAAGTTTGCGTATGTTCCTATTGATCGTAGGCTGACGCAAGATTCTTCTGAGTTAGGAAAAAAACGTTTTGGTGAGGCAATTCTCGGGGCCGTAGAGCAGGCGGGTATAAAAACTAAGAACGTTGCTCTTGGTCTGCCAGCGAGCAAGACGTTTACTTCGATTGTCGAGACTGAGACTTTGCCGGAGAAAGAGTTGCAGAAGGCGTTTAAATATGAAATAGATAAGTATGTACCGATGGCAATGAGTGACGCTAAGGCGCATTATATTATTTTAGGCCCAAACCCGAATGACCCAGCTAAGACGGAGGTGCTAGTATCTTCGGTGGCTAAAGATTATGCAGAATCTAGTATGGAGCTAATTGAAAAGACTGGGCTTAATATAATTGCAATGGAACCAGAGCCACTTGCGGCCGCTAGAGCTTTGAATGTACCGGGTTCAATTGATGCAAATATGATTGTGGATTTTGGTGAACAATCAACTGATATTGTAATTATGTACAAGGACCAGCCGAGGTTAGTACGCTCTATTCCTGGGGGATTTGGAGTATTAGTGAAGGCCGTAGCGAGCGGATTGAACACTAGAGAAGATCAGGCGAGGCAATTTATTCTTAAGTTTGGGCTTGATCAGAACCAGGTAGAAGGTCAGGTGTTTAGGATTCTAGGTACACATCTTGAGAACTTTTCTTCTGAGCTTGCAAAATCGGTTAGATTTTTCCAGACGAAGTATATCAATGGTAAAGTAGGTGGCATAATATTGTCTGGCTATGGTGGAGTAGTGCCGTTATTTGCTGAGTTTATTGAATCTAGGATTAATATTCCAACTATGCGTGGTAATCCATGGCAATTTGTGAGAACTACGGATGCTCAACAAAAAGCATTGGCTAGCGTGGCAGGTGAATTCGCCGTGGCGATAGGTTTGTCAGAAAGGAGTAATGAGTGATGTCGAAAGAAATTAATCTCGTTCCTGATATCAAAGAAGAAATGATAAAAACACTGAAGCTCAGGAATTATATCTTTTTCTCGTGTATTACAGTGGCTATTGCGAGCATCGGTATAACGCTTATCTTTGCCCTAATTGCAGGTGGGCAGCAGTTAGCGATTGATGGTAAGGATGATACTATTAAGCAACTATCATCTAAATTGAATTCATATAGCGATTTAAGCGATTTTCTGACGATTAAGGATCAACTTGGTAATATATCAACTTTAACTAATAATAAAAAGGTATTTTCACGTACTTTTGATATTTTACTTGCTTTAATTCCTACTGGTGCTGACACGATTACGATTTCTGAACTTGCGGTTAATCTGGAATCCGAAAAACCGACCTTTACGTTTGACGCGCAAGCGAACGCCAATAAAGAACCATATATTGATTATAATGTACTAGATTCGTTTAAAAAGAGTATGAAATATATGCGTTATGATTATGGTGATTATGTCACTAGGGAAGGAAACAAAATTCCTGCTTATTGTATGATTGAGAATGACGAAGACGGAAGTATGTTTAATGATTCTTCAAAGGGTTATTATGCTTACTGGACGATCAATGCCGATGGATGTAATGCTACTGATTCTAAGGATTATGATACTGAGGAATATGATGGTCAACAAGTAGTTAGAATTTGGCGGACGCCACAGTACAGCGAATGGTATCATGAGAATCTGACGGAAGGGCAGCCAAACATGACACTTAGTGGTCAAATCACTAACGTAGCACATTTCAATAGTAAATGTACTACTTATAGTGGAGATAATAGTGAATCTAGCTCGGAGCCTAAGTGGACGCCTACTAACGACACATGTTTATTGGTGCCAGAAGGCGATGACGGAATTAGGATTACAGAATCATCTAATGGTAGGGGTTCTTCTGATGAACTAGTGCTTAGATTTTCGGCGATCGTAAATTTGTCTCCTGAAGCGTTTAAGTTTTCGAATTCGCATTTGATGGCGATAGCGCCTTCTGGCAAGCGTAATGTGACGGATTCTTATGTACAGGTACAGGCTATGTTTGGCGAAAGAGCAGCTGATTGTGCAGAGGATGACGTGGATTGCAAATCGAATACTACGAACAATGGAGGTAATAATGGCTAAGGAAATAGCAATTGGCAAGCGCGCAAAAATTAGTGAAGCTCAGCAATACATGCTTCTCTCTGTGCTAGTAGCCTCTTTGGTTTTAGGGGTCGCGATTTCATTAGTTTCACATTTTGTAAAACTAATTTCATTTAATACAAAGGTGATTATGGCTGAAGAAGAGTCAATAGTAGCTTATTCG
>JAZRRY010000096.1:0-1692 GCA_045651145.1 Candidatus Nanosyncoccus sp. | reverse complement strand
ATACGCAAATTATTTTATCTTCTTAGTAGAGACCTTTTTGGCAGCTGATTTTTTTGTAGTAGTTTTTTTGCGACCACCTCTTTTGCCACGACGAGTGGCTTTAGGCTTACTTTCTAGCATTTCACGCGCAATAACTTCAGTTAATGATTTGGGATTTATTTCTTGAGGGATTTTAAGATTATTGCGTCGTCCCGGCCCTTTGATATATGGCCCATAGGCACCATTAATAATCATAATTTCACCCCAGTCAGCAATAATAGAATCAACTTTAGCCTGATAGAGAGGCAGGGCTTCTTCTAGTGAAATGGTGTAAGGATCATAATCTTTGATTGGAATGTTATATTTACCGCCCTTAAGATATGGGCCGAAGGGTCCATTAGCCGCAACTAGCTCCGCTCCATCTGAAGCTTTCCCCAGTACGCGCGGCAAAGCCGGTAAATCTAGCTGCGCCAGTGCTTGCTCTAGAGTGACCGTTTTAACTGATTTACGCTTAGGAAGTGGCGCAAAACGAGGTTTCTCACCAGCTTCTTTTTCGTTATCTCCAAGCTGAATAAAGCCACCAGTTTTACCAACTTTGGCATAGATCGGCTTGCCAGTTTTAGGGTCGTGCCCAAGCAAGCGCGCATTATTGTATCTTTCTACTCCCTGTGCTGCTAGGACCGTATCACGAAAAGGCCCGTAGAAATCCCGGAGCATCTTTACGCGCTCCAATTTAGCATCCGCTACTAAATCTAGGTCTTTCTCAATATTAGCAGTAAACTTATAATCTACGATATTCTTAAAATTATCTGTCAAAAAGCCAGAAACTAACTCGCCAATAGGTGTAGGAATTAGCTTGCCCTTATTAGCTCCATATTTTTCTTTAACCACTGAACGCGAAATCGGTGGAGCCGTTAGTTCAATCACTTCGCGCTCTTCTCCTTCGGATTCACCTTTTACGACGTAACCACGTGTCTGAATTGCCGTCATGATCGAAGCGTAAGTAGAAGGCCTACCAATACCAAGCTCCTCGAGCTTTTTAACGAGCGAACCTTCAGTATATCTGGCAGGCGGTTTTGCAAAAGTTTGTCTAGCGACCAGCTTCAAACAATCCAGAATATCACCCTTTGAAAGCCTAGGCAGTTCCGTATCCTTACTCTTACCATATATCTTGAGAAAACCATCAAAAATCACCACTTCGCCCTTAGCGGTAAATGAGTTCGAAAATGGCTCCTCGAAGGGGGTCTGGAGCCTGGCAAGGCTAGGATTAGCGCCGGCCGCCCGTGGCGACGGGCCGGCCGGACGCGCCCCGAGAGGGGCTATTTTGAACTCATTTGCCACAATGCGGACAGTGGTTTTGGCGACTTTGGCATTAGCCATCTGTGTAGCTACGGTACGAGCCCAAATTAATTGATAGAGACGTTTTTCATAATTATTCTTCCCAGCACTCATGGTAGCGATATTGGTAGGGCGAATAGCTTCGTGGGCCTCCTGTGCGCTTGCATCTTTGGTCTTAAAGTGACGAGTCTTAAGGTATTTGACGCCAAAATTAGTCTTAATATATCCAGCTATGGCATCAGTTGCTTGAGACGATAAGTTCAGTGAATCGGTGCGGTGATAAGTAATCAGACCCGCTTGATATAGTCCCTGCGCAGCACTCATGGTAGTACGAGATGAAAATCCTAGCTTGCTATTAGCTTCGATTTGTAAAGC
>JAZRRY010000095.1:0-2462 GCA_045651145.1 Candidatus Nanosyncoccus sp. | reverse complement strand
TATTTAGCACCAGGCGGCGGATTCGCTATTCGCTTACAGCGGTTATAATTAAGCGATGAGTCGCATCGCCATCTTCAAATAATTCTCCAGCACAAGTCATCAAAACAATCGTATCGTTATCCGCTTCAGCTAAAATTTGTCCCATCCGAATGTCCGACTTTTTCTTCGTTTCGATTTCGATTATTCTATACCGAGCATTATTATAATAGAAATACTCATTTAGATTCAGTCGCCAAAGATCCTGAAAGACAGTGGTCGAGTGTCCGATGAGCAAGGTTTTGTTAGGCGAAGTAGAATAACTACCCGCAATCGTATCTGGCGAATTTAGTTTACCATTTTGAAGACTAAGTTTGGCAACACTGGAATTTAAACCAATATTAGGAATGTACAGGTTGCCACCAATTTCATATTCAGCAGCCTCAACCGGACGAAGACCCATCAATAAAAATGTAAAAATAAGAACGATATATAGACCTATAAAAAATCTTTTTAAGTCTAAATGACGTTTTAACTCCACATCTCCTCCTTAAACTTAATTATAGCACAAGCTTTTTCAAAGTCCAGGATTAAATTGTTTCAATTTTTTCTCGTGTATTTTATAATTCTTGTCATGCATAGCGACCTCTGCCCAAAAAGCTTTTGAGTGATTCATATGATTAAGATGTGCGAGTTCATGTAATATTACATAATCGCGAAGCATTTCTGGTACCTTCATTAGTCCAATATTTAAAGAAATCGTACGATTAGATGAACAGCTCCCCCAACGCGTATTAGCATGTGACAAACGACATTTGTCATACTTATAACCGTATAGTTTGGCATAGTATTCGAGACGATAAGGCAAGTATTCCCTAGCCCTCTTCATCAGTACTTTTTTCTGGTAATCCCTCGCGCGTTGCTCATCCGGATTCTTGATTGGCAATTTCTCACGAATCATTTTGCGGTTTGACTCTAAAAATCTTTTAGCTAGAAAATTCGAAGTATATTTTGGCACAGACATCGATAGTCGTCCTGAAGTAGAAATTGAAAATTTAATGTTCCTCGCAAGAGGACTTTTACGAACAATAACTTCGCCAAACTCTTTATCTTTTACGATCATTAGTCTTAAAATCAGCCAATCCAGAAAGCACGTGCTTATTTTGGGTTTCGAAAGTATGTTTGCCTGAAAGGATAATAGGATGTTCGTTATCGCCTGGAGTCTCTAATGTGGCCACAGCGTTATTATATTCTTCTTTCGCTTTAGCTACGCTCTTAAATTTAAATTTCATGCGGTTACGAATGGTCGAAACATCCGTTTGAATCCAAATCAAAGCCGGCTCATATCCTGCATTGTAAAATACAGAACGAATCTCACTTCGTGCACTCTCTGTATCTAGGCAACCCTCTATTACCACATTTTGTTTTGTGCGAGCGATTAGCTCTAAAATCAAAATGACATTCTTATGAGATAACTTATTGTCCTCTTTGATGGTAGCTAGGTCATAATAAGCGAGCGAAAATTTTTTAGCAAAGTTACTTGCAAATGTAGACTTACCACTACAGGGCGCACCGAAGACTAATATCGCACGTGGTTTTGTTTTATTACCTTCCATAATACTACCATTGTAGCATAATAATTAATATTTTCAATAACTACGGATTAGAGGTTTTAAACCGATTACCCTAATTTCAGGAATACAACACTATCGGAGGGACAGCTAAGGGCCGAGCACGCACCTAGCAGTGTTGCCGAGGTACTTATTGAAGTTAAGCGTACCTGGATAGACGCCTGCACTACTCAGGTACAGACTGTACGAACCGTAAGCACTGCGCGCCGAGGAGGACCAATAGTAGCCGCGGCTACCCCTAAGGCTAGCTGGCGAACTATCGAAGTAGCCAGAGAAGAGGAAGTTAGTAGGATAAGCCCTCAAGCCAGTACTTGTGTTAGTAGCACCAGAGTTTGCATTGGTATTAAGAGTGTTGTATTCTCCACTTGTGTTTCCAGTAGGTATATGCCAACCAGTAGGACAAATAGAAGTAGTGCCGTGATCCCCACTGGTATAGTCAGAAGTATCAGCGATAGCGGCTGACCAAGTATAGTAGTTGCCATAGCTATACATGTTGCCAGTACTATCTACCGGGTTAGATGCCCTAGAATAAGTATTATTGTTATTGTAACGTGGGAATCTATAGCCCTGATTAGAACCAGATATTGTAAGTTTATCTTGCACGCCAGACTCTATAGTGTATAGACTATTTGCTGTAGTAGAGTTGGCAAAATCAGCAGACTCCGGATCAGCCAGACCAATAAAGGTAGAATTATTATAACCTTGAGAAAGACTTCCATCCGTATTGTGAGCTGCAGTATTATCTAGTCTCAAGTTCTCAATCATCCAACAATTATTATCGGCTAGTTTAGCGATAGCATAGGTATCATTATCTCGGCTATCCCTTAGGGCGGAGACGCTAGAGAGTGTTGCAGT
>JAZRRY010000094.1:0-3493 GCA_045651145.1 Candidatus Nanosyncoccus sp. | reverse complement strand
CACCTCAGCCATAGCTCACTAAGAGAAAGGAGCAAATGTTAATATCAACTACCCCCAATGTGGAGGGGCGAAAAATTAAAGAATATCGCGGAGTAGTTTTTGGTGAAGCCATAAACGGGATTGACTTTACTAAAGATTTTATGGCAAGTATCACAAACTTTATGGGAGGGAGGTCGGAAGAATATGAGCAAGAAATTATTAACGCTCGTGCCGACGCATTAACCGAAATGAGCCAGAGAGCAGAAAAAATCGGTGCTAACGCTATAATAGGCGTGAAAGTCGATTATGAACCTATGAGTATCGGTGAAAGAGGTGCCGGAATGGTAATGGTAACTGCTTCAGGGACCGCCGTGGTTCTAGAATAATTAAAATAGCGAAAGGAACAACATGGCAAAGAATAACGAATATGTAGGCGTAGATGAAAAATATGTACCAGAAGAAGAACAAAAGAAGACATACGTAAAAGAACCAATCATCGATGAAGAAAATACACAGAGAATAAGGGCCGGTATTAA
This sequence comes from Candidatus Nanosyncoccus sp., assembly GCA_045651145.1. Taxonomy (GTDB): domain Bacteria; phylum Patescibacteriota; class Saccharimonadia; order Saccharimonadales; family Saccharimonadaceae; genus Nanosyncoccus. Next base: position 2,978 of record JAZRRY010000094.1, on the reverse strand, counting down.
TAGGGGGGTCAATAAGCTTACTAGTGAAGAAAACCAAGAAAAGATAAAAAAGGGGGCTAAAAAAGGCTGGAAGATTGCCAAACGTGTTGGAATTGGATATCTATTTTTTGTCTGTCTGTCATTTGGCTTCGTGATCACCGCCATAGTTGCAATTACGGTTAGCATCATTAACTCCATTAATGTGCAAAACGAAATGGTAGATGATTTTAATAATAAATCAAGTGGTATGCTTGAAAAGCACAACGAGTCTTCTACTAACAACAGCAAGTTGGAACTAAATAGTGGCGTAATCTGGCGTACTTTCGTGTCCGACGACTTAGGGAAAATCTTTACCAATAATCAATCGGGGGAGCATCTAATCTCCGTTGTTAATGGTGATACAAAGACTACAGATCCTCAAGAAATTCGTGTCTTAGCTAATTCTATCAAAGATGAAGAACTAAGTAAAAAATATAGCGTGACTATTGAATACGGAGACGATGGCTACGTCAAAACCTATACGTTTGAAGAGTTTTAGTTGTCAACAAATAATCACTCAAGTAAACGGCCCGGGCGTTCGCCTGGGCCCGGTCGTTCTGGAGAGTCTAAATTTGCTGCCATCCTGTAACAGCATGACACCCGTCCTCATCTGGCCAATATGGAATAAGCAGATCATCTGTAGGCCGTCTCCCTGAATTTTTAATTGCGGAGGCAACCTCTTCTGATACAATGATGAAAACATCATCCACTGGTTCTGGGAACTCTTGTAGTTCTTGTTTTTCATCGACGAGGCGTATGATTTTTATCTCGAAAATCTTCTGACAAGTCGGTACGTCGTTTACTTCATCTTTAGCTTCAAATCTCCAAGTTAGTCTAACCTTACCGTCACTACGGATTTCTGTATCGGAATTCATCCATGGGGCATCGTTAACGACGATATCGTAACCTAAATAATTAAGTAACTTTGCCATCTTAGAACTCCTCTCAACGATTTAATGTACAAGTTTTATAGCCTATAGGCTTAATTGCGTATTTTCGTTATATCACGATTATATAAAGTTGTCAAAATCAAAAATCCCCAGGATAGCCAAATGACTTCCTAGGGGATTTTGCCAGTAATTACTAATCAACTTCTTTGAAGCTCTCTTCTAGGGCTTTAGCGATTTCTTTGGCATCTTTTCTGATCATGATAGTGTCAACAAAGGTAATTACAGAGTGAATCATGACGATGATTCCACCGAGTACTACTATGGAAATTGAAGACGCAAACGGATTAAACAAGATAATAAGTCCACAAATTAAATCAATAATTCCGAGAATCAGCCATAGATACCAATTCGAAACTTTACTGTGGACCGAAATAGAAATACCGATCACATTGACGCTGGATAATACAATCCAAAGACCTAGCGCAATAGCAAATACAGTTGATAAGATATTTGGCATTGCTACCAAGATAATGCCTACGATAATCGACAAAATACCAGACATTATACCATGAAATGGAATGTAGATATTATGTGCCATAAAATCAAGTATAATAAGCGTGATTCCATGAACTATCACATAGATACCAAACACAACCCCAATGACTTGCAAAGAAATGTTTGGTACTACTGCCATTAGTAACCCTAGTATAAAAGCTACTACTGACGATATTAAAATTGATATTGTAGTTCTTCTAAATATATTTTTCATTTATTCTCCTTATTACTACTATAGCATATTTAAAAAACGAACCAAAATTATTTTAGATTAATTTCAGTTTTCTTATATAATATATAAATATGAAGTCAAAAGTATTTGATCGGATAGAAAAAAAGTATCTAATTACTAAAGCTCAGAAAAAAAAGATTCTGAAAGAGATTAAAAAATACGTCAAAGAAGATAACTATTTTAAATCAGAGGTATTAAATCTATATTTCGATACGGATAATTTTGACTTAATTTCCCAATCAATCGATTGGATCGATTTTAAACATAAGATTCGCGCGCGCTCATATGGTGGCTATGATCGAGTCTTTCTAGAAATCAAGACCAAACTTCGCCAAAAGGATAGTAACCCAGGTTATAAACGTCGCGTAATGATTACACGTAAAGACTACAAAAAGCTAATCAATAAGCAATTTACATTGTCGAAAATGATTAATGGTATGTCTGACACCAAAAACGATTTACAAATTGCGGGTGAAATTGACTATCTAATTAATAATCTGGACTTAAAGCCTAAGATCTTAGTCATGTATCAACGCGAGTCCTATAAAAACGAAGAAGGTTTAAGGATAACCTTTGATGAAAAATTAAGATATCGTGATGACGATTTAAGCTTTGTTGAGAAAAAGCATGATAAAATTTATTTTAAGGATGAGCCTAATATCATCATGGAAATAAAATCACAAGGAGCTTTGCCTCTGTGGCTAGTAAAGATACTTTCGAGTAATAAGGCGTATCCTCAGCAGTTTAGCAAGATTGGTAAAATTTACGAAAAAATAACAAAGGAGCAAAATGTTTAGTAGTATATTTAATACATCATCAACGGGTCTAGATATTACCACGGCGCTAATTTGTGCGGGTGTGGCTTTGATTTTGGGTATTGCAATTGCAATTACCCATCTCAAAACCTCGCAGACCACCAAGGGTTTTCTAATTACTCTCGCGGTTCTTCCCCTACTCGTGATGGCTGTGATGATTATGATTAATGGCAACCTCGGTACTTCAATCGCCATACTTGGTGCCTTTTCGTTAATTCGTTTTCGTTCCATACAAGGACGTGCTAAGGATCTACTAAGCGTATTCTTCGCCATGATGGTAGGTCTAGCTCTGGGTATGGGTCATATCCTCTTCGCTATCATTATTAGTATAATTGCGATTGCTGCAATTGTTATATTATCGTATACTCATTTTCTAGAACCTAATCAGCGCCAACGCGTGCTCAAGATCGTGATCCCCGAAGATTTAGACTACGACGAAGTGTTCGATAAGACAAGTCGGATCGTAGC
>JAZRRY010000093.1:0-1986 GCA_045651145.1 Candidatus Nanosyncoccus sp. | reverse complement strand
TCTGCTTTAACTGATAGCCGAGATAATGATACCTATGCCATCGCCAAACTAGCCGATGGTAACTGCTGGATGATTGAAAATCTAAGACTCGCTGATACTCATCAAGAAGGAAACAGTACTGTAGCTACTACACTTACGACCGCTAACACTAATAATCCCTTAAACGATGGCACTAATGTTACGCTGAAGCATAACTATACCGATACAGATACTTATAACACCCTCTCCGCTAGCTCAAATGTCGCTTACAATGCCGATACGGCTCCAGATGGTTGGTGCAATACCAACTCCGCCGCCTGTAATGACCAATCTAGACTGAGAACTAGTAATACTGTCAGCCGAGCCAGTAACCCTGCGTCCGCAAGTAATACTAATATTTACTCTTATGGTAACTACTACAACTGGTATTCCGCCACCGCTGGTAATGGTACTTATGCTAAATCTAGCGGAAATACCGCTGGTGACTTATGCCCTACTGGTTGGCATTTACCTACTGGTGGTGCAAATGGGGAATTCTATAACCTAAATAACTCTGCCAATGCTGGGTCTGATAGCTCCAACTTGAGGGAATTCCCTACTAACCTCCTTTACTCCGGTAATGTTAACGGCGCCTCGATAAACGGTCGTAGCTTATATGGTTACTATTGGGCCTCATCAGCATATAATACCAATATTGCTTATGGTCTATTCTTCCAGGATACATATGTTATTCCTGGTACAAGCAATTATGGTTATAAATTTTTCGGGTGGGCTATCCGCTGCATCGTTTCTAGTTTATAAACGGGTTGTACCTACCCTCACCATGAATACCACAAACAAATATGCGTGAAATGAGAATATAGGAAAGCATGTTATAAACCATAACTTGACCTTCCCTTACAAATTTCTGCTTCGGCGATATGATATAATGATCATATGTACGATAAGTTTAATGATTTTTTGAGAGACAAGAAAAAGATTTGTGTTATTCAGGCGGAGAATCCGGATGGAGACTCCTTAGGCAGTGCCATTTCGCTTGATTATTTGTTGCCCGATAAAGAGGTGTCGCTGTAGTGCCCAATTGATATTCCTAAGTATGTACATTATTTTAGTGATTGGGCGAGAGTAAGTGATGAGTTTGACTACAAAGCTGATGGCTATATTATCGTAGACACTGCAGCCGAAGTTTTATTATCTAAACTTCTAGCAGAAACAACGATAAGAAACCGCCTTTTTTCGGCGCCAGTTTTAGTAATTGACCATCACGAAACGCCAGATGATTTACAATTCCCACATGAAAGTATTATTGAGTTGCAACCGTCATGTACGACGGTAATTTACCGTATTGCAAAAGATCTTAGCTTGCCAATCGGAAAAGAAGCAGCAGAAGCCATTTTTCAGGGGATTTTATCAGATACCTTGGGGCTAACTAGTGCATCGGTGACGGCAGAAACATTCGAAATAGCAGCAGATCTAACTAAACTCGGTGCGGTAATCTCTGTCCTTGAAGAGCGGAGGCGAGAATTCATGAAAAAATCACCCCGAATTCTAGACTATAAGGCTGATCTTATTAAAAGAGTCGAATACTCACTTGATGGTGAGCTAGCTACAGTGCATATTCCTTGGGAAGATATCACAGAATACTCTAACGAATACAATCCTAATGTCTTAATACTAGAAGAAATGCGTCTAGTTGAGGGCGTAAAAGTGGCCGTGGCGATTAAAACCTATCCGGATGGCAAGGTCACGGGTAAGATTCGCACCGACTCTTCTGCGCCAATCGCTGACAAGATTGCTGGGTATTTTGGTGGTGGCGGGCATTTATTTGCGGCAGGTTTTAGAACTTATGACACCTCTTACGGTGAAGTAGTCAAGGATCTAGTTAATATTATTCCTGATTTACTGGCACAATAATATAAGCGAATCTGCTATTTTGTGTTATTATAATAAAAGATGAGACTATTAAACAAACGACAATTATATCTTGAAAAAACCCATGATTTTTCA
>JAZRRY010000092.1:0-9150 GCA_045651145.1 Candidatus Nanosyncoccus sp. | reverse complement strand
AGTATGATCTTCTCCTATGTATTGGTCATTAGTATATCCTATAGCATAAATAGAAAAGCCTTCATTATCATTACAATAGGCTTTTAGTGTAGTAGTACCAATATCATCTTCATATGTACCATTAATGATTTCTGCATTATGAGATTCCATACCTACTCCTTCCATAGTACAGGAAGAAGTAATGGTTAGTTTGATTTTATCTACTGCTGATTCTTCTGCTAATGTGTTAGAAGACATCAAAAACAGACCAGAAAGTAAAGAGATCCCAGCTAAACCAAACGTAATAGTAGATAGCCTATTTATATTCATATAGTATGGTATTAACGTTAATGGTTATAGTTTTATTTTAGCATAAGATTTATCAAAAAATGCAAAAACATCAATATGCCACTCTTTATTCGTCCGCCAAAGTTAGCACTTCATATCCATCACTCGTCACCAGAATCGTATGTTCGCAGTGACACCCGATCGAGCCGTCCTTCATCTTTACACTCCACCCATCATCCTTATCCACGTAATTAGCTGGCTTACCTAGGCACGACATCGGTTCAATACAAATCGTATCCCCTTCTACTAATTTATAACCATGCCCCCTCTTGCCATAATTAGGAACTTCCGGCGCTTGATGCATTTTTTTATCGATTCCATGCCCAATATAATTCTCTATTACGCCTAAATGCCCCTTACGTAAAACCGTCTCTACCGCATGCCCAATATCACCAATATGTGCGCCCGGCTTCACCTGCTCTATCCCCGCCCATAGCGATGATTCTGTCACCGAAATCATCTTTTTTACGGCTGGCGAACCAATATTACCTACTAGCATCGTAAAAGCCGAATCCGTAAAATACCCTTTATAGCCAATCACGAGGTCAAAAGACACTTTATCACCCTCCTCCAAAGGCTCATCCTTCGGTGCCCCATGCACCAGCTCATCATTTATAGAAATACAAATCGCACCTGGAAATTTTTCTTCCAGTGAGTCATAGGCAACTGTTGCTCCCCGCACCACAATTTCCTTGCGTACCCAAGCATCTACCTCTTTACCTGTCATACCAGGCTTCACATAATTCTTCAAATCTCTCAGCAAATTCCCGAGAATTTTACCACCCTCGCGCATGGCAATAATCTTTTGCTCAAGAGTTTTAGGGTCTGAATTTTCTTTATTCACCATAACTCTTCTCTATCTCCCCACCGTTAACATCATCCTTTTGTACTGTCGCATTAGGTGCAATTCTCTCCACGATCTCCACCAATCGCTCTGTCACTTCTTCCACTGTACCCACGCCATCTACATATTCAACCGGTATATTTTTAGCTTCAATTAATGGCAAAATTAAATCTATGTTTTTTTCAAACACCTCAAATCTTCTATTGATACTCTCCCTTTCCAAATCATCATCCCTGCCACGCAAAGCTAACCTCTCATATAATTCTTCTTTTGGAACTTCTAACACTATCGCCCCTTCGATCTTATCCGCCATATGTTCTACTAGATAATCAGCCTGTACCTTGTCTCTTGGATAACCGTCTAATATCACATTAAAGCCTTCCGATTCCGCCTTCTCAATCTGTCTATCCATTAGTTTTATAACTTCTTCATCAGGTACCAACTCACCACGATCGGTAATTTCCTTAAATTCTCCCGTCCGACGAATGGCCTCTCCTACGGATAGCCAACGCCAACCAAAAATTTCAGACAACGCTTTTCCCTGTGTGCCCTTGCCGGAGCCAGCCAAACCAAATAATATAATCATATGTCTCCTTTCTATAATTATATCACGGCACCACCAAAAATCCCCCTGAAGGGGGATTTATTTAAGTCCTAACTTGATACGTTCGGTCTTTTCAGCCTTACGCGCTTCGCGGATAATAGCCTTCAAGCGACGTTCGCGCTTAGAAATAGGCTTGCTAAAACGCATTTGCGACTTCTTAAGAGGCATCATACCACTCTGAAGGACTTTGCGATTAAAACGACGAATAATATTCTCGTTTGCTTCACCCTGATCTTTTCTAGTAACTTTTATTGTCATATAAAGCGTATTATAGCATAGCTAGCGCAAAAACACAAGAGTAGCGACCTTAATTGATTATTCCATTAAAGAATTCTGAAAACGTCAAAACGATTACTAACGCCACCACTAAAAACGGACCAAAATAAATCTTGCTGTTTTTCCTCTTTAATACAAACGGCAACATCACAACGCAAGCAATCATATTAGCCAAAAACAGCTCAATTAGCGCTAACCATGGTTCAAATAGCACTATCCCAATGGCTACCCCAAGTAGCCAATCACCATCACCTACCCATTTTCCTTTAGACACTAAATACATTACAAGATATAATCCACCCAAAATCACTACCGCCAGAATCGGCTTATATACCAAATCAACCGTAAAGGCAGTATTAGATATAGTAATAACTTCATTCAAAACCAAAATCACCCCAGCCCACACAATAGCGATTATTAAGAATAATAAAGGTAATTCACCATAAAGCCCATCATAAATCGCCAAAAAACACATCACGGTTATAAAACCAATTAGCAAGATAAATCCGCACCAATCTAGTACGCCTGCCGCCACTACATCAAACGTCGTCCCTATCGCAAGAAACGCTAATGCCACACCAATTTCCGATAACAGTTCAGCTACTCCAATCTCGTGATGACATTTTCGACATTTCCCCCTAAGTACCAGCCATGAAACAATCGGTATATTATCATACCACTTTAGCTGCATCCCGCAGTTCAAACACACCGAACGAGCTCCTAAGCTTTTATGACGTGATGTTTTTAAATGCAAGCGTCGTGCCTGACAACAAAGAAAAGACCCTATACATGCACCTAATACAAACAACAAGACCAACATATTGTTATTTTACCATAAATACTTTATAATCTTAGATATGAAAAAGGGTGAGTTTAGTAGCGGCTTTACTATGATTGAATTGTCGTTAACAATTGCGATTGCGGGACTAATCTTCCTTATGATTTTCGTAGCTCTCCCCTGGCTCAGGGCTAATCAGAGAGATACTAAAAGACGCGAAGATTTACTGCATTTTATTAACGAAGTTAAAACCTATCAGCAAAAAAACCGCGGTACACTACCCGGAATAAGCGATAATGAAACGAAAATAACTGTCGATTTGAACGATATTTCATCCGATACGGAATCAACAACATGGGCCGGATTCTACCGCGACTATTTAAGAGAAAACTTCATGGATCCAGTCGGTGAAAACTATGCCCTAAACATTTCTAGCTGTGGCAACAAAGTAGCTGGCCAAGAATGCGTAGGTGTCGACAACTTGTTTTATCCAAACGATTATCAAATCGTAGTCGTCAGGGCTTCTGTCTGTTCTAATAATAGGCCAGTCCAATCAAGCAATCCAAGGAAACTTGCCGCCGTCTACGCTCTAGAAACCGGCGGAATCTATTGCGCCAATTCATAAATTAGACAAAAAAATATCCCCTTTTCGGGGATATTTTTTATTAACTAATTCTACTTATCGTCGATACAGTAAATACCAGCACCTTCTAGACGGTAGAGTATAGCAAAGTGACGAGCAGCAGATTCAACAGCAGTCTCACCACTACACTGCGCACCAGTCCTAATATAAACCGTATAATCCATATTAGTAAGAGCTGGGATAGCTTCACTTGCAGGTGCAATATCTATATTATAGTATGTACCATCAGGATCTTTAAAAGTATTGGTATTGGTATCGGTGTCAGTACCAGAATTCATGTATCTTTGAATAAACCTACAGGCTTCGACTTCGTTGCAGTTTGCTGGGAAGGTGCCGTTTTGAAGAGCCTCCCACGAACTTTCACCTGGAAGATCACCGTAACCAGTATTTTGGTTGTTGGTCTGATACTGAATGAGCGAGGTGTCTACGCGAGACATATCGTTACGACGGGCAGTATCACGCTGTGACCTTTGAAGGGCCGGAAGCGCAACGAAGACCATTAGGAAGATCAAACCCGCGATCGCAAGCACGAGCACGACTTCGATAATGGTGAAGCCAGATTTAGATTTAATATTTGATTTAGCCATAAATAATCCTTTCTAGATTTTTATTCTTATGCTTATCATAACTGAATTTCATATAAAAATCAAGCATCTTTACAAAAGTATCACCCCTGAAAATAAATTTCCCTATACTTCTTAAGCAGCTACCGAGTTTACAAGCGAATAAATCGGAAGCAAAGTTCCACCGATCACCACACCAATTAATCCCGCCATAATCACCATCAAGATCGGCTCAATCATCGTAGAAATCGAATTAATCTGCTCGTCTAGTTCGTTTTCATAAACTTGTGCCGCCTTCCCTAGCATCTCATCAATCTTACCAGATTCTTCACCAATAGACGCCATCTGTGGCACAAGGGGCAACATGTAGTTACGCTCTTTGATCGCCTCAGACAGAGGCTTACCACCCTTAATTGGCTCTATAGATTTCGAATACTCTTCTTCTACCACTACATTATTCGTAGCATTAATAGCAATCTTTACGGACTCTAACATTGGCACGCCAGTAGCCAGCATCATCTCTGCCGTCCTAGCAAAACGCGAAACATAAAGCTTACGGAATAATCCTCCAAAAATCGGTACATGTAGTTTAAAATTATCCGCTGCATGTCTACCCGCTGGAGTCCGCTTAACTGCATACCAAAGTCCGCCACCAACTGCAACTACTATTATTAATACCAGCCACCAAAAATTACTAAAGAAATCCGAAATATTGACTAAAAGTTGCGTTAGCTCTGGCAAATCTTCCCCCATATCCTCATAAAGTCCCTTCACCTGTGGTACCACCATCACCATCATAAACGCCAGTACCGCAATGATCACCACCAAAATAATCGCTGGATATACCAAGGCTCCTCTAATCTTACTCATCATTGCCGCATCTTTTTCTTCCTGGTCAGCAAGACGTTTAAGCGCCAAATCTAGTGTACCAGACACCTCACCAGCCTTTATCAAAGCTAAATATACACCATTAAATATATCGGGATATTGAGAAAAAGAATCAAAAAGCGTCTTACCAGATTCAATACTCGCAAGAATTTCTTCAACTATAGACTTCATAGCCTTACTCTGCGTTTGTTCAGATACCGTACGTAGACTCACCGCGAGTGGCAGCCCAGCACCAATCAAAGTTGAAAGCTGCCTTGTAAACATAATGCGATCTTTAGTAGTTACCCTACTTTTAATATCAAATGGCCCTGCACCTTCTTCTGTTACTGACTGCGGAATATAACCCTGATCAATCAATAGGCGCCCAGCAATGCTCTCCGTCTCAGCCTGCACGCTACCTTTGACGATCTTGCCCGTCTCTTTCTCTTTAGCTTTATAATTATAGCGCTTCATTCTATCCTCTCACTAGCCGATCCAGCTCCGCAACATCAACTGCATATTCTCTAGCTGATTCATAGGTAATCACGCCAGTCTGTACCAATTTCGCCAAAGTTCGATCCATCGTCTGCATCCCCTGTTCAGCGCCAGTCTGAATTGCTGTATCAAGTTGATGAGTCTTACCATCACGAATCAAAGCCCGAATCGCCGAATTAGCTACCATAATTTCGGCAGCCACTACTCGCCCACCACCAATAGCCGGGACTAATCTCTGCGCACAAACCGCCATTAACATATTCGAAAGTTGGGTCCTTACCTGAGGCTGCTGATGTGCCGGAAATACGTCAATCATACGATCTATACTTTGCGCCGCTGAATTAGTATGCAGTGTTGCAAATACCAGGTGACCAGTCTCCGCAATCGTAATAGCCGCCTGGATCGTTTCTAGATCTCGCATCTCGCCGATCAATACCACATCAGGATCTTCACGCAATACCGAGCGAAGTGCCGCCGCAAAACTAAAAGTATCATAATGTACTTCCCTTTGCGCAATTACGGACCGCTGAGATTTATGCGTAAATTCAATCGGATCCTCAATAGTTACAATATGACACGCCTTCTCTCGGTTAATCTTGTCTACTAGCGCTGCTAGCGTAGTAGACTTACCCGACCCAGTAGGTCCAGTTACAAGTACCAATCCTCGTGGATATTCCGCAAAAGTCTCTACTATCGTCGGCATACCAAGATCATTAATCCCTTTAATTTGATTAGGAATCAAACGAAACGCCGCTGCCAGCTTACCACGTTCATGAAAAGCGTTCACGCGAAAGCGAGCTATATCACCAAACGCAAACGAATAATCAAATTCCTTGTCTTTGATTAAAATCTTCTGCTGTTCCTCATCTAGAGTTGCGAATATTAATCTCTTAACTGTTTCCTCATTTAATCCAGGAAGACCAGCAATCGGCGTCAGTACTCCATCCACACGCAAAATAGGTGGCAACCCATATTGCAAATGAAGATCCGACGCGTTCCGACGGACACATTCTTCAAGTAAAGATTCAATTCTTAAATTATTTGTTGTTTGCCCACTATTCTGCATGATATTATTGTACCACAAGCATTATGATAAATCACTAGCTACGCGGTTTACCTCCTCTATTGTCGTAATGCCAGCGAGTGCTTTCAAGATGCCGTCCTGACGCATAGTAACTGTGCCCTTACTCTTAGCCAGTCGCATAATTTCACCCGCAGTAGCTTGCGAAATAATTAATTTTTGTATATCTTCATCCACTACTATTGATTCATAAAGACCAGTTCGCCCAGAATACCCACCAGGAGTTTCTTTTGAGTTCACTCCCCGAGCCAACATATAATGGTCGTCGTTTCTTACTGGCAGTCCTGGATATCCAAGATCTTCGCTTACTTTAACTACGTCTTCTTTAGTTTGTGGCAAAATCTCACCAACAATCGAATTTATTCCTTCAGTTTCAACTTCAGAAGACTTATATGTTTCACGTTTTTCAGTAATCCTACGCACCAAACGCTGACCAATTACTACGTTTAAAGTCGAAGATAGAAGGAATGGCTCAATTCCCATATCCAGAAGACGCGGCAAAATCCCCGCCGCCGAGTTTGTATGCAAAGTCGAAAACACCAAGTGACCAGTTAATGCCGCCTGCACCGCTAGTGATGCCGTCTCCGAATCACGAATCTCACCTACCATCACCACATCAGGATCTTGTCGCAAAATCGACCTTAGTCCCGAAGCAAAGGTTAATCCCGCATCCACATTCACCTGAATCTGGTTAATACCATCCATCTTATATTCGACCGGATCCTCTAGGGTTACAATATTAATTTGCTCTGTCTTAATCTTTTGAATCAAAGCATATAGCGTCGTAGACTTACCCGACCCAGTAGGCCCAGAAGTTAAAATCATGCCATTCGGGCGACTAATTCCTTTAAGTACATCGCGTAAAGCCCTTCCGGTCATACCCATTTTTTCTATTTCCATAGACACACCCGTTTTATCAAGCAAACGGATCACCACCTGTTCACCCCACGTCACTGGCGAAGTCGCAATACGAAGATCAATCTCTTCACCATCCACCATTACCGTAAACTGGCCATCTTGCGGAATGCGATGTTCGTCAATCTTTAAATTTGATAAAATCTTCACGCGGGATACCAAGGCTGGCGCCACAGTCTTTGGTAGTTCCATAATCTTACGTAGCACCCCATCAATTCGACATCTAATAATCAGTGAATTCTCGAGTGGTTCAATATGAATATCCGACGCCTTTGTTTTTGCAGCATAACTTAGAATCGTAGTTAGAGCCTTAGAGATCGGGGAATCCTGTACAATAGTTTTTACGTCTTTTTGCTCAGACTCTGCCTCTTCGTTAGTCTCACGCACCGCCTCATTTACACCCGAAAAATCGCCATGGTATTGTTCGAGTGCTTCCCTAATTCCGCGCTCCGAAGACATCCAAACTCTAATCGGTCGATTCACAAGACTAGACAAATAATCCGTAGACTGAACATTAGTCACGTCCACCATCGCTACATTAAGTATTCCATCCTTTTCGCCAAGCGGTACGGCCAGTACTCTAGACGATGCTTCACTCGGAATCAAAGCCAAAATATCCTGATCAATCGTAATGTTCTTTAACTCTACATATGGTACACCAAGAATAGCAGCTGTCGCCCGAGCCACCATATCATCATTTATGACTCTACGCTCAACCAATTCCTTTAAAACAGATTGATCTTCCGTAACATTTTGCTGTTGAATCGGATAAACCAAGTTAGCATCAGCCAAACCTTCACTAAGAAGAAGATTTACAATCCTATCTTCAGCTTCCTTAGTTAAAAGTGCCATTACGAGTTCCCTTGGTTATCTTCTGAATCACCTACATATACTTCAACTGTCGGGTTAAGTGCCTTATAGTTAAATACTTCTGGACTCGGTTCTTCTAGGTTAGCATTCACCTTAGTGCTTACGCTCGTTATTGTAAAATCATCAATTGAGCCCACAAATAGATTGCAAACAAAATATGCTACCAAGATCCCCACAATAGCCACACCAATAGAAGTAGCCAAGTCTGTTTTCATTTTATTTGCCCTCCGCTTTTATCGTTTTTTTAGTCTCTGTAATCGTAGAAGCAGTCGTATTGTAGGCGGTAGCCTGCGCTGATAAACTCAACTCATCATCGTCTTTCCAGCTAATAGTAGCACGATTTACGTCTATCTCACGAATCGATCGCTCCAAGTTTCTCAAAACATTCATCGTTATCCCCGAATCGGCCTCAATAGAAACATTTACTGTAATATTATTTAGATTTTCACCAATATTAGATGCAGAAGAATTCTGACTCGTGCGCAAACTTTCTGGCTCCCATCCCGAAACACGATATAACATGTCAATACTAGCCATCAATGCTTCTTCATTCTTAAATGCTGGCAACGCATCCGGGATCACTCGTAAAGCTGAACAACTCTTAATACGCTGGCTAGCTTCCTTTACGGCTTCCGACCCTCTACCCTGCGCATCTTGATAATTTTTCATCAAATCTTTATAAGTGTAATTCTTATTGGTAGTCGGATCGATACAACCAGCCGAAGTATCCTCCTTAGGTACAGAATTCAAAGCCTCATTCGCTGCCATCCCCTCCAAGATATTGGAACGCAATGTATTCGGAATTTGCGATAGTTCTATGTTATCGGGATCACATTTATTTAATTCATCGACAGAATATATCTGTCCACTAGGGCTTTTACAAATAC
>JAZRRY010000091.1:0-2648 GCA_045651145.1 Candidatus Nanosyncoccus sp. | reverse complement strand
TATACCACTAGACATATCTACATTATGAGAATCACTGCCAGTACCAGAAATAGAACAGGCGGTAGGAACATCTATACTAGCCTCTGCCGTATCGTCTGCTAGAGAATTGGAAGAAGATAGAATTATGCCCGTAAAAATAGTTACAAAAAATAAAATAATTGCTACAAAATCACACCTTGCCTGGACTTTAAACACGGGAAATATTAACATAAGTTAATTATAATACGACTTAGTTATCATTGCAAGAATTGACTTCTTATTTTGTTTATGCTAAATTAAAAACAGTAATATTACTAAACAAAAAGGATTATTATGGCGCAGGCTAAAAAGAAACAAGCTACTAAGACCAAGAAGACCACTTCGCGTCCACAACAAGCACGTCGCAAAGTGAGTACGCGAACCACCAAAAAACAACAAATCACTCAGGCCGAAAAGATGCATATTTATATCATTACAGCTATGTCGGTTATCGCGGGCGCTCTGCTTTGTGCTAATGCGGTCATGATGATTGTATAATTCGCTAAAAACGAAACATCAATCAGATATCCAAATATCCTCTCGAATACCGAGAGGATATTTGGATGACTAACAGGTAGATTACTCTATGATTCCTCCGCCCAGACACTCATCTTCATCATATAACACAGCAGACTGCCCCGAGGCAGGCCGCTTTATCTTACTAGCAAAAACCAGCTTCTTTCCATCAAACTTTACAGGAATAAGTGGAGCCCTGTGGCGCAAACGTACCAGGCAGGAGCCTGGGATAGAGTCCGTCCTCAGAAATACATCTCTTAGTTTAAGTTCGTCTACCCATAAGTTCTCATTATTTAGATCCTTCGATACATAAATGATATTTTTCCCTATATCTTTCTTCACTATATAATATGGTAAGCCATCATTCACTTCACCCTTTTCGCCATTTAGATATAGCCCATGACGCTGACCGATAGTATAAAAAATGGCACCCTCGTGATATCCTAACACTCTGTTGCTTTCGATTTCACGAATTTC
The DNA here is from genome assembly GCA_045651145.1 of Candidatus Nanosyncoccus sp. Classification (GTDB taxonomy): domain Bacteria; phylum Patescibacteriota; class Saccharimonadia; order Saccharimonadales; family Saccharimonadaceae; genus Nanosyncoccus. The sequence continues at coordinate 1,637 of JAZRRY010000091.1, read as the reverse complement.
GCCAGGCTGAATATTAATATATTCCTTAAGAAAATCTTTCATCCCAACTTCGCCCACAAAGCAGACACCCATAGATTCTTTCTTGTAGGCATTGTGTAGGCCGGTTTCTTCTGCTAACTTTTTAACCTCTGGCTTAGTCATCTCGCCAATCGGAAAAATCGTATGCGCCAACGCTTCGTTTGAAATGCGATAAAGGAAATAAGTCTGATCTTTATTTTCGTCTACGGCACGTAGCAGGGTGGGAGAATCTAATCTATCCGACTCTCGAACGTACCCCGGACGGCGAAGCTCGCCATCCGAGAATGAACCCCCCGTGAAGACGGGCGGGCGAGTGGGTTCGAGAGTGGATGGATTAGACTCTCCTACCCTTGCATAGTGTCCAGTGGCAATAAAATCGGCCCCTTGCCTCGTAGCTCTTTCGTAGAATAGTTTAAACTTGATTTCTTGATTACACATAATGTCGGGATTTGGCGTGTTGCCAGCTTTAAATTCATCTAGCATATATTCCACGACTTTTTCGCGGTATTCATTCTCGAAATCCCAAACCTCAAAATCTATGCCGAGCCTTACTGCTACACGCTTAGCATCCGCAAGGTCTTCTGCCCATGGACATTTCATTCCGGGCAAATCCTGCGACCAGTTTTTCATATAAACGCCCATCACGTCGTAACCTTGTTCCTTTAAAAGTAAAGCCGATACGCTTGAGTCCACGCCACCGCTCATCCCTACAATCACCCTAGGTTTATTCATTTTTTAACCTTTCTTTTTCGGCAGCTACCACCTCGTTGATAATTTTAACTACTTCACGAATTTGACTCTCGTCGTTGGTTTCTCCGAGCGTTATTCTTAGTGAACCTGCAATTTGCTCATCAGCCAACCCAATGGCTTTTAGCACATGTGAGCGTACACCTTTAGAAGCTGCGCAAGCAGCTCCAGTAGAAACATACACCTGTTTTTCTTCAAGAAGAAAGATTAACCTCTCCGCATCTATACCATTATAGCATAAAACAATAAAGTTGTCAAGAATATGCTTCTTGTTGATTAGTTCGTACCCCTGTAGTTCGGTTAGTAGGATTTTGCGCCAAGCAGAATATTTTTTACGATTACTAGCTAGGTGCTTTTTTGCGATTTCTAGCGCCTTAGCAAATCCAATTACGCCAGGTACATTTTCGGTGCCACTTCTTAGCCCGTTCTCCTGTCCACCACCAAGGGTTAGTGGCTTTAGTTTAGCTTCATGTGAAACATAAAGGGCTCCCACACCTTTCGGGCCATATACCTTTGCAGAATTAATCGTTAATAAATCAATCCCTAGGCGCGCCACGTTAATATCTAGTAAATTCAAAGCCTGTGAAGCATCAGAATGAAGTAAAAGCTGAGTTTTAATCCCTCGTTTTAATCTATTAATTTTGACATCCCGAATGATGGCGGCAATTTCGGCTAGTGGTTGAATAGTGCCAAGCTCGTTATTTGCTAGCGCCACCGAAACTAATTCTGTGTCGTCGGTAAGTTTGCGTTTAAAGTCATCTAAATCAATTAGCCCGCTGGGCAAAACTTTAATTGCTATACCACCATATTGCTCGGCAACCCTGCGCACCGAATCATGCTCGGTTTCTAAATATAAGACAGGGCAAGTATCT
>JAZRRY010000090.1:0-1830 GCA_045651145.1 Candidatus Nanosyncoccus sp. | reverse complement strand
TGCTTTCGGAAGGGATTATTTCAGGCCAATTAAAGAAGGGCGACATTCCGACCTTAAAATACGTTAATAAGAAATTGAAATTAGTAAAGGAGTAAAATGAAAGATTATTTAGTACCTACGGTAGTAGAAGAAACGAATAAGGGGGAGAGAGCGTATGATATTTATTCAAGACTTTTAAATGACCGGATTATTTTCCTAGGCGAAGACGTGAATGCTCATACGGCTAATCTTGTGATTGCACAGATGCTATATCTTGCTCATGAAGACCCTAAGAAGCCAATCAAGCTTTATATTAATTCTCCAGGGGGAAGCGTATATGACGGGTTAGCGATTATTGACACGATGAATTATATCGAGCCGGACGTAGAGACAATTGGGATTGGGCTTCAAGCTTCGATGGGTGCGATGTTACTTAGCTCTGGCACAAAGGGCAAGAGGTATTGTTTGCCGAATTCGCGTATCATGATTCATCAGCCATCGTCAGGCACAGAGGGTAAAATTACGGACCAGGAAATAATGCTACGCGAAGGAGTGTTTTTAAAGAAGCGCCTAGCGGAAATTTTTGCTAAAAATACAGGGAAAGATTTGAAACAAGTTGAAAAGGATATGGACCGTGATAATTGGATGAGTGCCGAAGAGGCCTTGAAATATGGCATTATAGACGAGATTATCAAGTAAAACTCTTGAAAAGATATGCTAACTATGGTAAAATAACGGGTAATCGTTAAATAATAAAGGTAAAATATGAGTTTTTCTATTCTAAAGCAAATTGGTGACGCGCAAAAAAAGAAGGCTGTTGTTGATGTGCGTTCTGGTGATACCGTAAAAGTCACCCAAAAAATTAAGGAAGGTAATAAGTTTCGTTTGCAGACTTTCGAAGGCGTGGTGATTCGTGTGGATCGTAAAGATTCGCATACTGCACGAATCGTAGTTCGCAAAGTGACTTCTGGTGTGGGTGTTGAGAAATCATACCTTATTCATTCACCGCTAGTTGAGAAAATTGAGATTACCAAGCGCGCAAAGGTGCGTCGCAATAATCTTTCGTATCTACGTGAGCGCTCTGGTAAATCAGCACGTCTTACTGGTAAGGATTTTGATCGCGATTTGGTAAATGATGTAACGGTTGAAGAGGAGCCTGAAGTTGCTGAGGCGCTAGCCGAAGAAGCTAAGGTGGAAGAAGCTCCAGTAGAAGAAGTTAAAGCGGAAGAAGTAAAAGAAGAGACTAAAGCCGAAGAGGCAAAATAAGCCGAATGGCGATTCTCGGTATAGACGAAGTGGGACGCGGGCCTTTAGCGGGCCCGCTTGTTGTGGGCGCAGTTATTTTGTCGGACGAGAAGCCTGAATGGGTAGCAGAGTTAAAGGATTCTAAAAAGTTGTCAGCGAAGAAGCGCGAAGAGCTAAATGAGAAGATATTGTCTGAGGCACCAGCTACAGGTTTAGGATGGGTGGCGGCTTCAGAGCTTGACGAAATAGGTATTAGTGAGGCCCTAAAACTAGCCACAAGAAGAGCGGTGGAAGAGGTGCAGAGTCATCATTTCTCGTTTTCGAAAATTGTGATTGATGGCAAAGTTAACTTTCTTGAAAGTACTAAACTAGAAAGATATGTTTCTACTGTAGTGAAGGCAGATGATCTGGTGAAGGAAGTATCGGCCGCGTCGATTATTGCTAAAGTAGCTAGGGATAATTATATGGTGAAGTTAGCGGAAAAGTATCCGGAGTATGGATTTGAAAGCCATGTGGGGTATGGTACGGCGAAACACAGGGCTGCTATTAACGAATTTGGAATTTGTCCGGAACATCGTAAAAGTTTTGAACCGATTAAGAGTATGG
>JAZRRY010000089.1:0-5189 GCA_045651145.1 Candidatus Nanosyncoccus sp. | reverse complement strand
CCGTTGGCGAAATAGAGCTACTCGAATCCGTCTCTAGCTCAGAAATGAACGCAAACTCTGTTTCAGTAGTAGCTAATGATGATTATGCTTCGGATTCAATCCACGAATTTGATAATTCGCCAGTAGATGCAGGAGAACTCTGGAATGAAGACTCCGTCGTAATCTACGCTACACCAGACACCGATATATGTATCAGCGGGAGTCTAGCAGGTATCGGTGAAATGTATTGGCAGACGTCAAACACAAACGTTATTTCAGGTTTTTATGACTCAGCTCGTACTTGGCTAGGATATAGCAACGATACTTGTAGATATCCAGTCATAAAAGGCATCGGTACTACGACGATCACAGCTGGTACCTACGATGGCACAAGAAAAGATTCTATTACGGTGACGGTAATTGAGCCGCCAGCCGAACAATGGAAATATGAAGTACTTTCGCGTGTCAATAAAATTCGTATTAAGAATGACCTAGATCCCCTATCATGGGGCGACACCTGTGCGGATGCCGCAGATATACGCGCAGAAGAAACAAAGACATCTTATAGTCACACTAGACCGAATGGCTCCAATTGGTCTACGGTTTGCCCTGCCCCTAGCTCTGGTGGCTCGAGTGGCGAAAACCTAGCGATTGGTAACGCTGCTGTTTCACCGTCCACCACTGTAGCACTCTGGATGGGTTCTGAAGCCCACCGGGCAAACATTCTCAGTCCCGACTACACCAAACTAGCAGTAGGATTTAAATTTGACATTAATTCAGATTATAAGACTTACTGGTCACAATTCTTTAGCACATATTAATCCGCATTCATGAAGCCTTGAATTTAGATTCAATTAAAGATCCTAGATTAGTAATTTTTTGATATGGCACACGACTTGTCATTACCACCATGACAAAATGTCTATTCTCTTCAGGGAACTCAATGATTGCTGCATCATGATAAGTGTTCCAATATTCTTCGCCAACATTATAATCCCAACCAACCTTATTATAAACGTTCGCCGTAGAAAAACCCCTCGGCAAACCCTGTCGCCAGTCATATTCAGTGACCGGTTGATTAAGAAACGAATCTTTCATGCGAGCTATCAAAGCTTTATCTGTAATTTCATCGTGGTTATAAAATTTCTTCATTATCTTAACTATATCTTTTGGATTCGAAATAAACGAAGAAATATCAGAATTATTAATTCCAAAGTCATCACTGATAATCCTATCTAAATTTTCTTCTCCAATCTTACTCCATAGTGCCTCAGCGCACACGGAATTAGATTCTCTAATCGAAAGATCAAGGCAGTCGAGAATAGTATAGTCAGTATAACCCACCAAATCTGAAGAATTCCATTCTCCCGACTGTACCCTCCTATATCCCTCATATACGACAAATAGCTTATAAAGCGAATTAATGGTGTAATTTTCGGAAGAATGATAGGCGCCTACTACTTCATCCCGATCTAGGTCATAGATTAGTACGCTACGACCACCAGATAAAGAATTTGCCCAGTCGTTTACTACTGATTGGAAGTCAATCTGTTCTGGCAATAGCTCGTCGATCGGCTCGTCAAAAGCTGTGATTAATGATGGTTGTGAACCTTCTATATCCCCAGCATTCTGTGACCTGCTAGTCGTAATAAGGGCAATAACAAAAATGATCATAAGCAATGTAATAGCAAATAAAACACCGAGCTTTATGGATGTACGTTTGTTAACCTGTTCACGAACCATTCCGCGCTCTCCTTATCCATTAAAGCGGTCTGAAAATTTTGATCATAAAAGGTAGGTACAATTTTAGTTTGCAAAAGCTTACCATTATAAAAATAATGCGCCAGAATGAGACTACGGGTCGTCCCAGGCCACCAACACTGGTCAAAAAACAAATTACCAAGCCCATAGTATATCGCACCATCACCATAAAGCTCGAATGTTTGAGGTTGATGAGCAGAAGTCCCAACCACGATGTCGGCGCCTAGATCAATCAGATGCCTAAAAAATCCCACCTGGTCGCCCGCAGAAGAAGCAGCGTAATCACAGGTAGTATCTTCGGTTTCAGAAACATAGGCACTACATTCATAGTACTGTATATCCACCACTACAAAATCACCGCGATTTTTGGCCTCGGCCACCTCTTTTATAAAACTATCCTCATAGTACTGATTAGCGCCCGGGGTATCATCGTAAGTGGCACCTCCAGTCGAAAGATTATATGCTAGAAATGTTATCCCAGTTCCCTTTTCATTAATTAAAAGTGGCTTAGCTGCTTCATTCGCAGTCTTACCTCCCCCAACTGTTTTTATATTGTTCTCTATATATAAATCAATAGTTTCAGAGGCAGATTCATCCCCACAGTCCTGATTGTGATTCCCTGTTAACTCAACAATATCTAGCCCGATTTTAAGCAGAGTATCCATAAATCTTGCATCCGAGCAAATATTTTCACCCGAAGCATAGTTAGAAAAGGAAGATTCATTAGAGGTATGGGTCAAATCAAACCCTGAAAGATAGTCTCCGATATTAGCAGCAAAATAAGATGCGTCGCCTACTTGACTTAACTTTGTATTCATTCCTCGAGATAATGCCGTTACGCCAGTCTGCGCAAAAGTTAGCACCGAAGACTTAGAAGGAAAATTCACTGCGAACTTCTCTTGCACTAAAGGCAAAATCTCGTCCTTGAATCTCTCAGATTTAAAGCTAATCACCCTAAATACTGCCCCAGAATCAAAATCATCCAAAAAGTATTTGTCATTTATGCTAAGAAGCCTCTTATTGGAACTTAGTTCGCCTACGTCAATAACATCATAATTTATGTCTGAAGTGTATGCGTCCGCAAATAATAATGCTGGCTCATTAATATAAATTCCATTAGTAGACTCATAGAAATCGGCAACCGGAACATAGATATGATATAAATATTCACCCTCCTTTAATTCTGGTTTTTCTAGATACTCACTCGCCGTGATATAAACGTCTTTGTCGAGAACGACCTCATCGGTGAAAATATTTTTAAGTATATCAACCTCATCGCCCTTTAGACTATCATCATAATATACTACCCCGGGAACATGGAAAACGCCAGTCTTAGTAAAAAACTGGAACCCAAAGATACACCCAGTAAAGAAAAGGATAAATAATAATATACCTCCGAATAGCTTTCCTAACCTATTCCTATCTCGCCTAGTCATCTTATCCTAATTATAACACAAAGATTAGTCATAAGGATTATGCTATAATTAACTTATGCTAAAAAGGCGAAAGATAAAAGACTCTCAAGTTGAGATCACTTCACCAGACGAGCGCACTAAGTGTAAATTCTCAGTCAAAAATGGTAAAATCAGCTACTTGGTGTATCGTGACGGAGCAGTAATCGTTCATAACTCTAGATTAGGCTTAAATATTTGCGGAGAAGGAGTACTAGGTGACAATTTCTCCCTCATTCGATCCCAAAAATCCGAACACAATGAAACGATCGAAATGCCATGGGGTGAGGATCGTTTTATTGATAATACATACCACGAAGCCTCGTTTTTTGTAGCCGAAAATCATACCTTGGGACGTCTCTTGACATTGAGGTTTAGAGTTTTTAATGAAGGCGTTGCCTTTCGCTATGAGGTTCCACCACAACCTAGATTTAGGCAAATCACAATTCAAGACGAGCTAACCGAGTTTAATATTAATCCGTCTAGCCAAGCCTGGAAGATACCGGCCTTTCAGCCTGATCGATACGAATATAACTACGAAAAAGCCAGGCTTGGAAATTTGTCTGATCCAGTGCATACCCCACTCACTATTCGTACACCCGACAATATCTTTATTAGTATTCACGAGGCTGCATTGTACAATTACGGTTCTATGACCCTCGAGGCTAGGAACGCACTACTTAAAAGTAATATCACTCCATTATCAGACAACACTAAGGCTCATGTTACTCTACCTTTTAACACTCCCTGGCGCGTCATTATGGTCGCTGACTCTGCCATTAACCTCACCAAAAATCGCATGATTTATGCATTAAATGACCCGCCTATGCGCGACTTTTCGTGGGTAAGAACTCTTAAATTTATCGGTATTTGGTGGGCCATGTATGTAGGTGAATGGACTTGGGCACCTAGCGAAAAGCACGGCGCCACTACTATTCATGCCAAAGAATATATCGACGCTGCCGTAAAGCTCGGTATTGCTGGCTTATTAATTGAGGGCTGGAATAATGGCTGGGAAGGCGACTGGCTTAAAAATGGCGTCAATAATAATTTTACCGAAGCGACACCAGATTTTGATCTGGAAGAGATTGCTAGATACGCCAGAAGGCGCAACGTCGAACTAGTGGGACATCACGAAACAGTAGGCTTTGTTGATAACTACGAAGCTCAAATTGAAGAAGCTTATAATTATTACGTCAGAAACGGCATTCGCTATATCAAAACCGGATATGCTGGTAGCAAGATGATAATTAATGGCCGTCCTGAGTACCATCATTCCCAACGCGGAGTAAATCATTACCAAAAAACTATCGAACTCGCCGCTACTAAGCATATTTGCCTTGATATTCATGAGCCAATCAAAGGCACCGGTATAGAAAGAACTTGGCCTAATTTATTAACGAGAGAAGGCGCCAGGGGCCAAGAATATGAAGGCGGAGCTATCTCTCCGTCGCACGCTTGTTATTTGCCTTATACCCGTTTGCTATCAGGAGGGATGGACTACACTAACGGTATATTTGACATCGAAAATCCCAAAAAACGTATTTTTACCACCATTACAAGGCAAATTGCTTACTTTATAGTGTTTTATTCTGGAATGCAAATGGCTGCAGATCGCCCCTTCATGTACTCTGGAAAATACACGGACTTTTTTGAATTTATTCGCATTGTTCCCACTAATTTTGAAAAAACCGTCCCACTTGCTGGTCAAATCGGAGAGTATTATGTAGTGGCTAGGAAGGATCGTGATAGTGCTGATTGGTATATCGGCGGAGTCACTAATGGAAATGGTCGTAATATAGAACTTGATTTAGGTTTTCTGGAAGACGAAAGATACCAAGCTACTACCTATTGCGATGCTAGGGAGGCTAACTATAAAGACAACCCACTTGCTTATGAAATTAAAACCAAAAAAATTAAGACTAACGATAAAATCAAGATTTATTTAGCACCAGGCGGCGGATTCGCTATTCGCTTACAGCGGTTATAATTAAGCGA
>JAZRRY010000088.1:0-3566 GCA_045651145.1 Candidatus Nanosyncoccus sp. | reverse complement strand
AGGGCAAACCAATCAATTACGTCATTATGTCTCCAGACGATTTCACTTATCGTAAGAGCGTACGCGACCGTTTTCTACTAGACGTACTCGAAATGGAAATTACCGAAATAATCGATCCAGAAAAACTAATAAAGGAATAGGAGGTATATGTTTGAAATTGAGAGCAAAAATCCAGACGAAATTATTCTTAGTACCAAGAAGACTACTATCAAAATAGATATAGCAGAGGCTAGTATAGATGCTGATTTGCCAGTAGGTAAAATTACGGGACCTGGAGAATTCGAAATCGGTGACGCTACCATCAGAGGCGTAGCCACGCAAAGCGGCAAGACTATCTACGACATTAATATTGGCGGAGTTCATATTGGCATTCTTGGTGGCATAGAGGAAAACCTTGACGACATCGTGGCTGATATACTTTGCACTTCTTCCGTCCGCGCCGTTAGGGAGATTGAGCCTAAGTTAGTTATTGCAATGGGCAACGTAGACGGTATGGTTGCAGATCTTAAGCTTACGGCTCGTACCGAAAAGAAACTCAAAGTCAAAAGCCTAGATTCTCTTCCTGTAGCTAAAGAAGTAGTTGTCCTTAACTAAGATGAATATATTTGGCGTCGTAATAATACTAATAATAGTAGTAGGCTCGGTTATTTTACATGAATTAGCCCATGGCCTAGTCGCTTATTGGCTCGGCGATAATACCGCTAAAGAGGCCGGACGCTTAGATCTGAACCCTATTAAGCATATTGATCCGATTATGTCTATCCTAGCACCAGTCTTACTATACGTAATAGGAGCTCCTGTTTTTGGCGGCGCCAAACCAGTTCCAGTAGATTACAGTAAATTGAAATGGCGCGAATGGGGAATGGCACTAGTATCTATTGCTGGGCCATTTACGAATTTTTTTATTGCGCTTCTATCTTTTTTAGTTGGGCATTTTACTGGCTGGCTTTATGGTGTGGGAGGAGAAGTTCTAGACTTTGTCTTTACGGAATTAGTGTTTGTTAATCTAGGCTTTATGCTCTTTAATCTTATCCCTATTCCACCCCTAGACGGCTCCCGCGTTCTCTATGCTATATCTCCTGACGCCGTGCGCAAGCTTCTCTCTCAAATTGAACCATATGGTCTTATTCTAGTTTATGTGCTCATATTATTATTTGGTGAAGTTTTTTCATCCTTAATGATAAACGGCACTAACGGCGTACTAAGCTTCTTCTATCTACTAGTAGGTCAGTAGCTGTTCCATTTTTCTAGGGTATGATATAATAATAATAAGCCCTGTTGGTGGCAAGATTTTCCTGAATAATCTTGTTTTAGGGATTTCGTGGCTTACGGCCGTGGCCGTATCGCATAAGATTTTACCCACCTTGTATATATTACGGGGAAAACGAGCTAACAGGGCGCCTGAAAGAGGTGGGAATGAAACAAAGAATTCGAGTAGTCGGTATTATCAAAACAGAAGAAGGCGTATTAATTTTTAAACGCAATAGAGGGCGTTCAGAGGCGCCCGTTTTTTGGGAGCTACCCACTGGCAAGATTAAATTCGGCGAACAACCAGAAGAAGCTATGGCACGCTCCCTCGAAGAATATACCGGCCTAAATGCATTATCCTTAGAACTAAAAGATGTGATCACCTTTTTAGCCCCAGAAGGCTCCACCAGATTAAGTAATCTTTATATCGTCTATAACCTCCATATCGAGGGCGACATTAAACCAATTCCCAAAGACCGCTATACCGCCTTTAAGTTTGTTAAAGAATTTACCTCCTCTAGTATCAGATTAGACGAAGCCAGCATGTCGGTGATTGAAATCGAAGAGGGAAAGACTACATCTGGTCGAATTTCCAGCCGCGACACGATGAACGCCGTTACAATTAATGTTGATGGAGCATCAAGGGGTAATCCTGGCCCCTCCGGCATTGGCTACTGCGTTCATGATAATGAAGGCCATATCACCAAGCAGGGAGGAGAATTTATTGGATTCGCGACTTCTAGAGTAGCCGAATACTGCGCCATGAGAAAAGGTATTGAACTGGCAATTGAATTAGGCTACAAGAAAGTTCGCTTTGTTTCTGATAGTTTAATGGTGGTCAATCAGTTAAACGGCATATTTAGTATCAAGAATCGCGATATTATTCCAATCTATAAAGATATTCAAGGTAAACTTGAAAATTTCGAGGCGGTTTCATTCGCCCATGTGAATAGAGATAAGAACATAATAGCCGACCACGAGGCAAACCTTGCAATTAACAAAACCCTAGGGAGAAAGTAGACTATTTTATGGTTTCATGGTATAATATACGCATGGAATCAAATAATAAGAGTTTACCAGTTGTTGGCTCCACGGAATATGTTGAAATAGCAGGGATTAAAGATATCCCCGCCAAAGTCGATACTGGCGCCGATTCGTCTTCGGTTTGGGCTAGCCATATCCGAATTAATAAAGATGGCGTTTTAAGATTCCGACTCTTTGATGAGGGTAGCCCTTTTTATACGGGCAAGGCGTTCAAACGTACTGATTATAAGGTTGCAGTTATCCGTAGTTCATCAGGTCATGAACAAATACGCTATCGTACTCATCTCAGAGCAAGGATTGCTGGACGCACAATTAAAATTCTCTTTACTCTTTCGGACCGCAGCGCCAACAATTTTCCGGTTCTGATTGGCCGTCGTTCCATTTCTGGGAAATTCATAGTTGATGTTTCCAAAAACCACACCAATATTCATCCAACTAATCCTAAAACAAAAATTGTTCAACGAAGGTTTAAAGAAGATCCATATAAATTTCATCTTAAATATGTCAAAAAAATGTCTGGCGATATCGATAAAATTAAGTTAAAGAAAGGAGTCAAAAAATGAGACTTGCAATTCTTTCAAACGGCAACGCCAATTATTCCACCAAGCGCCTAGTTGAGGAGGCCGAAAAGCGTGGTCACAAAGTCAAAGTTATTAAATATAAAAACTGCTACCTCTCTTTAGACGACAAGCATCCAGACATCTATTATAGAGGCAAAAAACTTGAAGTGTTCGATGCAGTTCTTCCTCGCATCTCCAATAATATGACACGCTATGGTTGTGCCGTAGTTCGTCAATTCGAAATGCAGGGCATCTATACTTCAGCCACCTCTGTAGCCATTACTAGGGCAAGAGATAAGTTGCGCGCAGCCCAAATCCTCGCCAAATACGATGTGAATACTCCTAAAACTCTTGTCTCTAGAAATACATCAGATATTGATGACCTCATAGAACAAATTGGTTTGCCGGTCATTATTAAGCTAGCTACAGGCACCCACGGGAATGGGGTAATTCTTGCAGACACTAGAAAAGCTGCCAAATCAGCTCTGCAGGCTTTTTACCTCTACAACGAAGATGGCACTAATATCCTACTTCAGGAATTCATTAAGGAATCTGCTGGTACAGACATTCGTGCCTTTGTAGTAGGTGGTCGCGTAGTTGCATCGATGAAGAGAGCATCTCTTGACGATGACTTTAGGTCTAATCTTCATCAAGGTGGCGCAGGCACACCAGTTAAATTAACTGACGCCGAAAAACGCACCGCGATCAAAGCAG
>JAZRRY010000087.1:0-2134 GCA_045651145.1 Candidatus Nanosyncoccus sp. | reverse complement strand
ATTAGTTGGTCTTTCACCATACATTACTGGTTCGATTGTAGTACAACTTATTACTAAGGCTGTGCCGAGGCTTGAGGAGCTTTCTAACGATGGCGAAACTGGACGTCGTAAGATTAACCAATGGACACGTATTTTAACTGTGCCTCTTGCGATTGTGCAGTCAATTGCTTACATCTTCATCTTATATCAGCAAGTAGTGGCAGCGAACGTAGCGACTGATTTTACGCCTACGTTTGGCGATTGGGCTCTTTCTGTTACAGCAATGACTTGTGGTTCAGTGCTTTTGATGTGGATGGGTGAGCTTATTACTGAGCAAGGTATTGGAAATGGTATTTCGACTTTAATCGTGGCTTCAATTGTGTCACAGCTTCCGAATACAATGGCAACGCTTGGTGCATCTTTGACCGATACTTCAAACGGCATGTTGAACTTATTCGGTGTAGATTTGCCACTTAACCCTACTACATTCTGGATAATTTTAGGATTCTCGGTGGCAATGCTCGCGGTGATTTACTTCCTAGTAAAACTGAATGAAGCGCAGAGGATTATTACAGTGAATTATGCTAAACGCGTACATGGGAATTCATCCTATGGTGGGATTAAATCGATTCTTCCTATTAAGATTATCGCTGCTGGTGTGATTCCAGTGATTTTTGCAACGGCTTTCTTGTCACTTCCGGCTCTCGTTGGTCAAGTTATTACAACGGTTGACGCTGGAAATGAGGCGGGTGCGTGGTTAGTGCAGACCTTCTCAGCACCTTCGGCGAATAACTTTAGGGCGATGTATCCGGATGGAATTACTGGGCAGTGGTTTGTGTACCCGGCGATGTATTTCCTATTAGTATTTGTGTTTACTTATTTCTATACTTCGATTATCTTTAATACGAAGGAGATTGCGGATAATTTGCAAAAACAGGGTGGCTTCATTGAAGGAGTGCGTCCAGGTATTCAGACGGCTGAATATTTGTCAAAGGTGGTGAATAGATTGGATTTATTTGGAGCTTTGGCGCTTGGTATTGTAGCGATGTTACCATTTATTACTGATTATATCTTTATTGTGGTAACTGGTGCGCCGATTGGTCTTTCGATTTCGGGTACTGGTCTTCTCATTATTGTAACGGTGGCGTTAGAGAATCTACGGTCGATAGATTCGAGAGCTCTAATGATAACATACGACGATTTTGGTGATGAGCTTGAAAGTAAATAAGGGTTGGCGAACAATTTTAAAATGGTCTTTCTGGGCTATTATCTTGGTGCTTCTTGTGATTTATTTAGTTCGTGTTATTAGTTTTGAAAATAATTATTACAATGAAAAAGAAGGAAGTGAGCGTCAAATTACTTCTATAAATGAAGATACCGATTTAGATGAAACTGAACCTACAGAACAGGAAGTTGTAGAATACAAAGTGGCACCGGATCGACCACGCTATTTATCAATTGAAAAACTTAATGTAGTAAATTCACGAATCATTCCAATGGGAGTGAATACATCGGGGGAACTTGACACTCCAAAGAATATTTTTGATGTGGGGTGGTATGAAGCTTCGAGTAAACCAGGACAGGGTGGAACTTTGATCATTGATGGTCATAATGGTGGACCACATATTCAAGGCGTGTTTAAGAATTTGCCGAATTTGGTTAATGGTGACATTATCAAGATTGAAAGAGGGGATGGTGAAATCTTTAATTATAAAGTAGTGGAAAACAATACAGTTTCTTTGGAAGATTCGGATGGATATATGTCTACGGCGGCGAGATCGCCGGAACCTGGCGTGGAGTCGGTAACTTTGATTACTTGTACGGGGGAATGGTCTTCTAAACAACAAACTTATCTTTCAAGACAATTTACAAGAGCAACCTTAGTTGAAGGGTAAAATAGGTAATTTTTATTCGCGCTTCGTTCGCGTCAAGTAATTTTTAATGATTTTTTTAACGGAAATTTTTTCGTCTCACGCCGGATGGGGGTCTCGCTCAAAAATTTCCTAAAAATCATTAAAAATTACTTGGCTCGCTCAATGCTCAAAAAATTACCTATTTTAGCCTTTACAAACCTTGTTTTGTATGCTATACTGAGAGGGTAATGTATGGCTAGTCAAAAGGAAGTGATTAAGCTCACAGGCAGTGTTGTTGAAGC
>JAZRRY010000086.1:0-1695 GCA_045651145.1 Candidatus Nanosyncoccus sp. | reverse complement strand
GCAAACGATCCAGCATGTCCATAACCACAGTAAAGATCGTACTCGTGGAGTAGTAGATATTTGGTGGTGTTGACTTTTTATAGAAATAAAGTATAATGGATTCTATATCGTGGGGTAGAGCAGCCTGGTAGCTCGTTTGGCTCATAACCAAAAGGTCGCTGGTTCAAATCCAGCCCCCACAACCATTTTACAATCAGTCTTTGGTTCAACTCGAGTTACCCCCCTAACTCGGGTTGAATTGAGGGCTGATTATTTTTTTCTCTTATTAACTATAAGGCCTTTAGCGGCAATCTTGACTATGTAACTATAACTATTGAAAGAGTGCGGTGTGCTAGCCAGTTCGAGAGCAGTGAGGCCGTGTCTTACTGCGAGGGCTAATTCGGAGGCCATAAGGTTGGCTTCGGGGGCGACAATGGTGGCGCCGATGATGCGGTTGTTTTTGTCGGCAATTAGTTTTACGAATCCGTGGTGGAAGTTTTCGATATGACTAATGGCCAGACCATCAAAATTCACGATACACTTTTTATATTTACGATCACGCTTTGCTAAATCATATTCATTTAACCCGACTACTGCAACTTCAGGGAAGGTATTAATACAACGTACGAAACCTTGATAGTTAAGAGGGGTCTTAGTCTTGGTGAGTAGAATATTTGCTAGAGCCAGCCCTTCTTGGCGAGCCTTTTCGGTGGAAGAATCTTGCCCGAGGCAATCTCCGATAGCGTAGATATTTTTGGTGGAAGTTTGGAAGCATTTGTCTACTACGATACTGCTAGCTTGGTATTTAATTTTGGCATTTTCGAGACCACAATCTAAGTTAGGCTGACTTCCGGTAGCTAGTACGACAGTGTCTACGCGTACGGCTTTTTCGGAGTTCTCATTACGGAAGATGACACGCTTACTAATTTCATCTTCCTCTAGTGCGACAACGCGACAATTTGGCAAAACAGTCATGCCGAGTTTTTGAGTAAAATAGTCAGATAGAGTTGAACCGACTTCAGCGTCTTCTCTAGGAAGCAAGTGATCAGCCATTTCAAAAAGTAGAGTTTTGACTCCTAATTCGGCGAAGTATTCGGCGATTTCACATCCTGAGGCGCCACCTCCGACTACGGCCACAACTTTTGGCAGGCGACGTGCTTTGATAGCGGTTTCTGGCGTAAGGTAGTCTACGTTGTCGGTACCGGCGATTTCCATGACTTTAAGCTTGGCGCCGGTAGCGATAATGAAATATTCTGCAGTATATTTTTGCTCATTGACGGCGATTGTATGCCTATCTAAGAAGTTCGCGAAGCCCTTGATGCAGGTGATGCCCTCCTGTTCGTAAATTTGCTTATTGTTGCCACCAGCTTCTACCACGACTTTTAGTTGACGAGCCGAAACGGTAGGAAAATTAAAATGCAGCTCCTGATTACTAAGCTCGGGATATGAGAGCATTTTGCGATATGCATGCGAAAAGTCAAGGGCTACAGCATAGGGTAAATCGCGGGTGTTTAAGTTGGCTCCGCCAAAGAAACGCCCCTCTACAATGGCTACGCGTTTTCTGCGTTTAGCTAATTCGGTTGCGGCAGCCGTCCCAGCTGGACCACTACCAATGATTATGTATTGAAAATCGTATTTTTTTCCCATCTTTATAATATTGTATCACGATTTTTGTAAACATAAGCTAAATCGGCATTGTATTTTTTGAGTTCTTTT
>JAZRRY010000085.1:0-11945 GCA_045651145.1 Candidatus Nanosyncoccus sp. | reverse complement strand
AGGCATCCATAACTTCTCTAGCTGATGAGAGAATTTTATCAGCCTCAGCCAAAGTAACTTGGCCACTTTTTTTAAGTGGATGAATTTTAGACATAAACAACGTTTCGTCAGTATATATGTTCCCTAGTCCGCAGACTATAGATTGATCTAGAATCGTAGCCTTAATACATGAGTTTTTGTGCTGTTGGAGTTTTTCGTGCAATTCTTTGGCCTGCATTTGCCAAGGCTCTTTGGCAAGCTTCTTGATGAAGCTGTCGTTTTCGACCTCGGATGTCTCAATTACTTTAATAAAGCCGAATTTGCGCTGATCATTAAAATAGAGATTGCCGTCATCAAAATAGATAACCACGCGCGTCTGGCGATTAGGTAAGTTGGCTGTAAAATTTTCGCTGGGATGCCCAGCAGCGTAGCGTTCTTTTCCGTCGTAAATTAGCTGACCAGTCATTCTGAGATGGATCATCAGTGATTTTTTATTATCTAGATCTAGAATCAGAGCTTTACCGAAGCGACGGATTCCCTTAATAGTGCCTGCTATAGGTGTGCCTATAAATGATTTGTTGCATAATACTTCTATTTTGCGGATTTTTTTCCTTAAAATATAATTTCTCAGCCCACGCCTGATTGTTTCAACTTCTGGTAACTCTGGCATATGTCTATTTTATCACATATGGGGAGAATTAAGTTTTCCACAATAAAACGCTATATTTAGTGTCATTTTGTGCTTGACAAACACTATATATAGGGTTAGAATGAATTCCAGGTAATGCTTATAATATAAAGTGAAAAGAAAATCACAGAAAGGAAACCATGAAGAATATCATCTACCAAAGTCCGAGTGAAATTGAGAACTTTGATATTAAAAGATTTGTGAAGTCGCTTTCTCGCTATGCTAAAGTATCGGAAAAAGACGTAAAGGAGGCTTTGGCTGAGTTTGATGAATATGAGAATCTTCATGTGTCATGCTTAGTAGAGACTGGTATTAAACTGCTTGAGAAGAAATCTGGTCAGGATGCGGCCAAGAATTATTTCGAGGATCATGCTAAGTGGTTTGGTGAAGGAAAATTTGAGCGTTTGCGCCGTATTACTGGCTACTTAGTAGGTACTCTAGACCGCTGGAACGACGCTAAGAAGGCTGAGGAGTCGGCACGAGTAAAGCATTCAGTTCATTCTTCTATTGATGACGCTGAAAGATTAGTAGCATTAGAAACTCAAGCGATGGAACACAACATCGCATACGCAATGTAGTTTTATAATTCGCCCCAGTTTTTGCCTTTAGTAACTTCAACTGCAAGTTTAATATCAAGTTCTGGGGCGATGGTTTCCATTTTTACTTTTAAGATTTTAACAACTTCAGTTGCTATTTTTTCATCACATTCTACGATTAAGGAATCGTGAACTTGCATTACGATCTCAGCGTTCTTAGGCAAAGCTTGATCAATGGCAATCATAGCACGCTTCATAAGATCAGCTTCGGTGCCTTGAATCGGCATATTCTGAGCGGCGCGTTCGGCAGCTTGACGAATTAGGTAGTTAGAAGATTTAACATCTGGGGTAGGACGGCGACGACCATAATAAGTTTCTACGTAGCCTTTTTCCTTCGCTTGGTTTAGAATTTCATCCAACTTATGCTTGATAGGGGATCGAAGCTTAAAGTAATTGTCGATGAACTGTTTAGCTTCACCATAAGGCATCTTGGCTGCTTCCGAAAGGCCATTGACGCTCATACCGTAGAGAATGCCAAAATTAATTACTTTGGCGGCGCGGCGCTGAAGTTTAGTAACCTTCTCCATAGGGACCTTGAAAGCTTCAGACGCAGTCTTAGTATGAATATCTATATTGCGATTAAAGTCATCTATCAAATTTTGATCGTTTGAGAGAATTGCGGCAAGGCGCAATTCAAACTGCGAATAATCTGCCGAAATCAAGACCTTGCCTTCTGGCGCAATAAAACCAGTTCTGATTCTTTTTCCCTCTTCGGTACGAACTGGAATATTCTGGAGATTAGGATCCTTGGAGCTAAGGCGACCGGTAGCAGTAACATCTTGAGTAAAAGTAGTATGAATGCGACCGGCCTGATCAGCAAGATCTGGCATAGGTATAATATAAGTTGAGAGTAACTTGGCGGTCTCGCGATATTTGATAATTTTAGGGATAATCGGGTGCAAATCTTGTAGTTTGTCTAATTCCTTGGCGCCAGTTGAAAAGCCTCGGGTGGTTTTTTTAATGCCTTTTGTGGGAAGTTGTAATTGGTCAAATAAAACACTTGAGAGTTGAACCGGCGAGTTAAGATTAAACTCTGTGCCGGCCAATTGCCAAATTTCTTTTTCTAGCTCTTGAATTTCAGTAGTATATTCGTCACGTAGACTAGCAAAATATGTGCGGTCTATTAGCATGCCCTTCTTTTCCATTTTATATAGAACTGGAATTAGAGGCAGGTCGAGAGTTTTGTAAACGTTAAATAATTTAGGTATTTTAATTAAGGCCTTGTATTGGGTCCTGTAGGCGAATTTTTTGTCCATTGGATCGTAGAGGTCAGATTGACCGCGACTAAGTGGGTTTAATAGAAATTCAGCTTGTCCTAGATCCCAGAATGGCTTGCCAGCCAAGATTTCTTTTGCGACCTTCTCGCTACCGTGCATATAAGCTTTAATATTCCAATCGATTATTAAACTATCCTGATCCGGTAATGATGCGTCTAGCGCTGCGTCTAGATCTATCTTTTCGTGGTCTTTCTCTTGAGTTGGCGTTACTATTGATGTGGTGTCAGTAATTGACGCCACATTACCAGAAGATGAATCGTCTGTCTTAACTTTGCGAATGAGAGAGTTAAATTCTAGCTTTTTTAGACCAGCAACGACTCGATCTTGATCAAAATGAAAATCAGGTATTTTAGCAAGGCTAACTGGCGCGTCAAACATTATTTTTGCAAGATCCTTTGAAAGATACGCGGATTCTTTGCCAGCCTCTAATTTTGTATGAACTGCACCGGTGATTTTATCGATATCGCGATAAATGCTGTCAAGGTCGCCATGCGCATTAAGAAGTAATGCAGCAGTCTTTTCACCGATACCTGGTACACCCGGAATATTATCTGACGAGTCTCCCTTTAAGGCCTTAAAATCTAGGAATTGTGATTTTTTGATGCCATATTTAGCCTCTATCTCAGCAACGTTGATTTCTTCAATTTTAGAAAAGCCTTTTAAGATCCTCCACATGAAGGTGTTTTCGTCTACGATTTGTAGCATATCTAGATCGGAAGAAATAATATAGGTCTCGTAGTCGCCAGATTCATCGGCCTGCAAACTAAGAGTACCAATAATATCGTCTGCCTCATAATTATCAATCTCTACAAAACTCCAGCCAAGATCGGCTATCAATTCTTTAAGTAAAGGAATTTGAGTGTAAAAATCTTCGCCTGGTTTAATGCGACCAGCTTTATATTCCGGATAGAGAGCGCGACGCTTATTAGTAGAGGTTGGAGAATCCCAAGCTACTACTACCTTGGTGGGGTCGAGTTTACGTACGATTTCCATAGCAATAGCGGCAAATCCATAAACACCACCTGTAGGGGTGCCGTCGGATAAGCTTAAGGCACCCATAGCATAGTATCCTCTATAAAAAACTGATTTTCCGTCAATTAAAACTAATCTTTTCATTTCATAATCCTATATATTCGCGTCCGATCCTGCGCGAAAGTAATTGTTTGATAACTGCTAAGACTTTTGGGACGTTAGTGCAGGTGCCGTATTCACAGATTTCAGTTGTATCTTCGGCGTCTAGCTCTAACGGCGCAGTATTTATGCCTTCATAAATCATAACCGAGCGATTAACAGATTCTTCGTTAAATCCTTCGTCTTCGACTAGTATCTTGTCATCGTATACGTAATAAGTGGTGCGTACTTTGGTGTGATAGTTACTGGCAACTGAAAATTTGTAACCTTCTGGAACAGTTGCAGATACTTCGCTGTTTATCATGCTAATAAAAGTATATATTAGTATGGCAATACAGGTAGCCGCTAGTCCCCAAAGAGTGTAGCGCATTGCGTTACCCTTCTTGTAGGCTACATTTGATAGCTTAGCTACGTCAGTCAAAGTCTATTTCCTCTAGTACATTATCAACTTTTTGACACAGCTCAGATACGGTACCATTGTTTAAGATATAATAATCTGCTGAGGCAATCGGACCGCCCTTTTCGAGGTTTTCAATTTCGCTACGATCACGCTCGCGAATCGCTTCAGCATCAAAAGATCTCGCGGTGCGTTTAGCTACGCGCTCATAGCGCTTTTTGCGATCAACTACGACAGCAAGAAAGGTGATTTTGCCTGGAAATTCGTGCTTTAACGTCTTATATTCGGTCCAGGAATAAACGCCATCTAGGATAATGCGTTTTTGGCCAGCAGCGATTAGGTCCTTTGCTTCGTTGATAACTTGGCGCACGACCCAGTCTTTGCCCTCTTTTTCCCGAATCTCTTCTCGGAATTTTTTTTCGGATTCGCCATCTTCGGAGCGTTCTATTCCGCGTTTCTCCATTTCTTTATAAATCATCCCACCAAAGTAAATTTTAGGGTAGCCTTTTTTCGTAAGATAATCTACCACGACAGATTTACCACTGCCGCTCATCCCCACGATGGCTAACATTTTTACGTTGTCCATAGGGAAATTATAACACAATTACTTTTAAGTATTGTTTTGCTTTCTTAATTTCGATTGTTCTGATTTTTTCTAGACTAATACTTTCACCTTCGGCTTGCAGGGTAATGTTAGCTGGATGATCAAATTCTAGTATATCATCATGAGTTGATGAGCCTGGTGCTTGACATAGAATACTAGTTGCCATCATTTTAAAAAGTCTACAAAAGCTGATAAGACGATATGTATTACTACTGAAAGAATTGGGGTCAAGATAGTGCTTGCCACCCCGCATGACTCTAGCTAGATAACGACCATTCACCGCAATATAGTCTGACGTTTTTGCTGGTACTTTTTCTCCGTTAAGCTTAAAATTCGGGAGAAAAACTTTGCGGTAACGATTTTTGAAATACCATTTTGCAATTACAATATAAGAGACCACCTTGCGACCAAAGCTCGTCTTTAGCTTTTGGCGCATTTGGGGCTCGTCATAGATTTTAACCGATTCGGCGGTCATGCCAATAGTAACATAACAGGTAGCATACCTAATCATTTTGTTGTCCGCGCGAATCTCTAAGGGATAATATTTAATAGCTTTAGCATGAGAACTAAAGATTTCGTCGAATTTTCTAATTCCAAGGGTGCGTGAGAGATCATTAAAATTACCATACGGTAAGACTGCAATTTTGGCTTCTTTGCCGGATTTTAAAATTGCGTTGGTGGCTATTAAACTGGTAGCGTCTCCACCCGCCGTAATAATAAGATCGTCCTTTTTAATGATTTTGGCTAGTTTTTTTATATTAGATTCTATGTCGGTATTCTCTATTTCATACTTTCCTACCAAATATCCGCTTAGTTTAGTGGTTTTATTTAAGACTTCCTGTTTTACGCTATCGTAGCGCGAAGAACGCGGGTTGTAGACAACTAAGATACGCTTCACTTTAAAGTCCAGTAAAACCCGGTAATAACCATTGAAGTATTGCGTAAGCGGCAGCATATGCCGCGAGTCCGATTACGATTTCGAGTATGCGACGTTTGGCGGTGCGAGTTTTTTCTTCGTTGCCACCGGCCGTGAGATATTGGATGCCCACTACAGTGATACCAATTACGCCTAAAATACCCACCCCCACACTCATGATATTTACTACTAGTTTAAGAATACCAAAAATACTGGAGCCCGCACCATCGTCACAGACTTTATTACCATCACCGAGAATAGCAGTTTCAACGCAGACATCCTGATCGGCTGCAAACGAATTTACTGGAGCTAGAAGAGAGAACCCAATAATGGCCAAAACTACGAATAGAATCTTTTTCATTGATGCCTCCTACCTTAAATATTCGTGTAATTTTTTGGTCTCTTTATTCTTGCGTAACTTAGAAAGTGCCTTGGCTTCGATTTGTCTAATGCGTTCGCGGGTGACGTCAAATTCTGCTCCTACTTCTTCGAGAGTATGGGAGCGACCACCACCAATGCCAAACCTTAATCTAATAATCTTCTGTTCTCGTTCGGTGAGTGTAGAGATTATTTCGGATAGCTGCTCTTTAAGGATTTGATTAGCTGCTGAATCTTCGGGACTATCGCGCTCTTCATCTTCTACGAAATCTCCTAATACGGAATCCTCATCATCTCCTTCACGGCCCACTGAAGCATCGAGAGAAGCGATGTCTTGCTTGATACGCATGACGTAGTCGATCTTTTCTGGCTCTAGACCTAGCTCAGCAGCAATTTCTTCATTGGTAGGTTCACGATTTAGTTCTGAGGTTAACTTACGTGAAGTCCTTAGGACTTTATTAATCGTCTCGACCATGTGTACTGGAATGCGGATTGTGCGAGCCTGATCGGCGATAGCTCTAGTGATGGCTTGACGTACCCACCATGTAGCATAGGTAGAAAATTTAAATCCTTTATCAGGGTCAAATTTTTCGACAGCTCTAAGTAGGCCCGTATTTCCCTCTTGAATTAAATCAAGGAAATCCAGACCACGGCCACCATAGCGTTTAGCAATAGAAACTACTAGCCTCATATTACTTTCAACCATTTTATCTTTGGCCTTTTTGTCGCCTTTTACGATTCTCTGAGCCAGTTCTGCTTCTTCTTCTGGGGTCAAAAGTGGAATTTTGCCGATTTCTCTTAAGTACAAACGTACCGAGTCATCGGCAAATGCATCAACATTTTCTGGCGTAATAGCCAGCTCTTCATCAGAGAGTTCTTCTTCCTTCTCTAGATCTCCAGATCCTGGTTCATCGATATCCGAAGGCAAATCTTTCGCATTCAAAATATCGTCTTTTTTAACGCTCATTAGAATAAGTATAATCTATTTTTTGTGATTTAGCAAGTAAAATGTTATTTGGTTATTGTTGGGCTAATTCGTCAAATTCTTCCATACTGCTAATAAGGAGGTCGCGGGGCTTGTTGCCATTAGCTGGACCAATAACACTAATTTCCTCTAGCCATACGCCAAGACCAGAAACAAAACCATGTGACTTGCTTAAATAGGTCTGAAGGAGCGAGGTTGAGAATTTGCCTTTATTTAGGCAGATTTCGACGGCTTTGCGAACAAGTGGATCCTGAGGGTCAAACTTACGCCCTAGACCATCTAGGCCGTCTAAACCGCCGCCCCCGCCTTTGATTGATACTTGCTGAGCAATAACATCGGCATTGTACTGCGGTGGACGCTGAGAACGTAAGAAATCAGTTACTTTTTCAATATCCTTGTCTGGAGTCCAAGCACCTTGAATGCGTTCTGGCCCGTTTTCGGTACCCTCGGTAGAGAGAAGCATGTCGCCTTTGCCAAGTAGTTTTTCTGCACCAGAGAAGTCAAGAATAATACGGGATTCCATGGACGTTAAGACGCGGAATGCAATACGGGATGGAATGTTACCCTTAATGAGGCCAGTAATAACTTTGACGATTGGTTTCTGGGTGGCTAGTACTAGGTGCATACCAGCTGCGCGACCAAGCTGTGCGATACGGACGATGAGGGGCTCAAGCTCTTTTCCAGCTTGCATCATGAGGTCGGACATTTCGTCAATTACAATAACGATATATGGCATTTTGCCGTTTTTATCTTCACCTTCTTCTTTCGAGGAATCTGGGGTCTTTTTCTCCATCTTTTTATTGTAGCTTAGGATTGTCTTGACTTTTTCTTCGGCCATAAGATCGTAGCGTCGGTCCATTTCGCTAGCCGCCCATTTCATTGCAGAAAGAGCCTTAGTAGTGTCAGTAATAATTGGCGTAAGAAGATGCGGAATATCGTTATAAGCGCGCATTTCAACCTTTTTCGGATCCACAATTATAAGACGCATATCGGCAGGTGAATTCCTGTAGAGTAGCGACATAATGAGAGTATTGGTCATGACGGACTTACCAGAACCGGTAGTACCAGCAATGAGTAGGTGGCGCATGTCAGATAGATCGGCGATGATTGGTTTACCAGAAATGTTTTTGCCTACGGCAAAAGTAAGTGGACCAGTGTTTTTACGCCATTGATCCGATTCGATGAGGCTCCTTAAGGAAACACCTTCGGCTCGAATATTCGGAACTTCAACGCCAATTAATTGGGTACCTGGAATTGGGGCTTCTATACGAATAGTGGTAGCGGATAATTTGTAGGCTAACTCTTTATCACGAGCAGCAATTTTAGCTAGATTGACTCCACCTGGGGCTTTGAGGGTATACTGAGTAACACGAGGACCAATGTTGGCACCCTCCATTTCTACATCGATGCCAAATTCGGCGAATGTGTTTTTGATTATATAGGCATTTTGTTGGACATTGCCGGCGTCTGCGGGGGATTGCTCTTTGGAAAGGAGGCTGGTGGCTGGCATCTTCCAGTTGGGATCGGAAACGGATACTAAGGCTTTTTCTTCTACCTTTGCCGGCTCGGTTTTGGCAGGAGCTTTGACAGCAAGAGGCTTCTTGGCACTAATATCCGCAGTATTAATTCCGGAATTGACTTTGATTTCAAGCTGACCAAGTTTCTTATTGGCTTTTTCTTCGGACTGAGTAGATTTTTTACCGGTTTTGACTAAGTTTTTAGTGCCTTTGAAGAATGTGACTGGAGAAAGTTGAAGTAGAAATGCGGTAGTAATAAAAATAAGTACGATGTAAATAAAGATAACAACGCCTTGGCTTAAGATATTAAGAAAAAGAGAATTCAGCCAATCGCCAACGATACCGCCATTTTTCCAGATCGCAGCAATACCAGAAATCCATATAATCATAAAAAAACCAGCAAGGTAGACTGGGAAGGCAAGGCGATTGTCGTCGGCGCGGAGCTTCTTGATGGCAAGATAAACAAGCAGAACCGGGATGAAATAAGTGCCAAAGCCGAAACCTTGATAAGCGAAGCTGTGGACGGTATTTAGTACGGTACCGCCTTGACCAAACCAAGTAACAACGCAAAATAGTGCTACCGCGATCATCAGGATAGCGGAGATTTGGCGCCAAAAACCACCAGGTAATTCATACTCAACTGGTGCCTCTTTTTTGGTTCTTTTGGACGATTTACGTGTTGATTTTCGTTTTTTGGTAGCCATATCTTTATTATAGCACACATTAAGAGAAAACACAAGAGGAATGGTAAAACTGTGGCCCCGATTAAATCGGGGCCGAATCTTTAAGCACCGTAACAAGCCTGTACGAGTTTCTCTTCAAGTTCGTTCGCGAGCTCATAGGCTTTGGTGAATTGTTCGTACCTGGGGCGCATGCCTTCGAGAAGTATCTTAATATCTTCTAAAGTACCTGCAATAAACGACTGGATATACCATTTTTTCGGTAGTTTTGAAAGTTTTGACCTGATGGAGTAAATATGATAGAATGGGGATTGATTGGACCGTCGCCAAGCGGTAAGGCACTGGGTTTTGGTCCCAGCATTCGCAGGTTCGAATCCTGCCGGTCCAGCCAAGTCATCTGAGAAAGACCCGAAGGGTCTTTATTTGATGGATTAGTTCGAGACAGTATAGTAATATGTTACGCTAAATAAGATCGGAATTAAGATAATTGTAATAGTCCAGAAGTTCACGAGAATAGTTTTTGATTAGCGCCAGTTTAGTTTTATCGGAAGGAATAATAAGCATACGAGTGATGCCAATTTGTTCAACAAAACTAGGGTTATGTGAGACCACGATAAGAGTTCCTGGAAAGTCATGGAAATTATCACCTATAATGCGTTGTGTTTCTGGATCTAAGTGGTTGGTAGGCTCGTCTAAGATAATAAAATTTGGCTTCGTGCTTAAAATTTTTGCCATAGCAACGCGAGCTTTTTCGCCGGGAGAAAGAACAGAAATTGGCTTGAATACCTCATCCCCACTAAAAAGAAAATTTGAGAGGAGGGACCGAAGCTCAATGTCAGTATAATCATAGGATTTAAGATTTTCAAAAATAGTGCGACGTTCGTTTAAAATCTCAAATTCTTGAGCATAATAAGCAAAATCTACATGATGGCCAAAAATAATGGAGCCGCTTGTGGGTTGAAGCTGACCGACAATAAGTTTCAGGAGAGTAGATTTGCCGACGCCATTTTCGCCCACAATGAGAAATTTTTCGCCACTCGTAAGAGAGAAGCTTAATCCATCGTAAAGGTTGTTAGAATTTGGATAGGCAAAAGTGAGGTTCTGGACCTCAAGAGGAGTTTTACTTGATGCGCGACGCGGGGTGAGATCGAGAGAAATTTTTTTATATTCGGCTTCGCGAGTTTCGAGGGTAGCAAGTTTTTTCTCTAGTATTTTTTCACGAATATGCCCTTGACGAATAAGAGCGGTATTGGAGCGTTTGGCTGCGCGGGCTCGTTCAACAAACTCAGTAATGCGCCGAATTTCGCGTTCTTCATTCGTGATACGTTGGTTGTCCGCGGCTTTTTCCTCGGCGTAAAGACGACGAAATGCCGAATAGTTACCGGCATATACCTTGATTTTATGGGTAACTTTATTGATAAACAGAGTTTTTGTAGTAATACGATCAAGAAAAGATTGGTCATGCGAAATAATGAGTACCATACCTTGATAGTTTTTAAGATAGTTCTCGACGAAGGTTTTAGTGTCGGCATCGAGATGGTTGGTAGGCTCATCGAGAAGAAGAAGACTTGCATTTTCAAAAAGAACTTTGGCAAAAGCAACCTTAGACTTCTGCCCGCCAGAGAGCTCACCCATCTTATGATATAAAATACCGTCAAGATGCATTTTTTCGATAATTTTCAATAAATCATAGTCGTAGGTAGCAAGATTATAAGAGTCGATACGATCTTGAAGGGCAGTGATGCGAGCAATAATAGTGGCACTGGTTGGATATTTGGCCAGTTTTTCATATTCATGATTTAATTGATTCTGGAGGACATCAACTGGGCGACCATCCTTAATGTAATCCCAGACGGTCTTTTCTTGTTCTTCACTTGTGGTTGCAATTTCTTGGGGAAGATAAGCGTAGCGAGTGTTAGGAATATTTATCTCGGCCGCTTCGGGAATGAGCTCCCCACGGATAATTTGCATGAGGGTGGTTTTTCCGGCACCATTAACTCCGACGATACCGACCTTATCGTTATCTTCGAGAACGAAGCTAGCGTCATCATAAATAATTTTACTACCATAAGTGAGTGATAGATGAGAAATTTTCATAAGTTATTTTACTAGTTGTTTGCAATTTGCATTATTTTTAGCTTTTTCGCCGTTAATCGTAATGGAAAGATACTCTTTTCATATTAATCTCTTAATGCAGTAACATTATAACATGTTGTCAGATGAGTATCTTCTTCAATAAGTGAAAATGCACTTCGTGGTATAATTTTTTTATGATTAAGATTATTGCGGGCGGAAAGAAAAGTGCTAGCTGGTGCGCTGAGGCTTGCGCGGATTATGAAAAGAGACTAAGAAAGCCATATGAGATTTCGTGGCAGTTTTTAGACGAGGATAAGCTTTTGAAATATTTAGAAAAATGGCCTTTTGATTCGAGAGATTTTGTGATTTGTTGCGATGAACGTGGTGAAAATATATCATCAGATGAATTTTCACAGAGGCTGGAGAAAGTATTTTTGGATGGGCGTAGTGTAGTAATTTTGATTGGTGGAGCATATGGGTTTACACCTGAAATCCGAGAGAAGTCTAATTTTGTGTGGAGTTTTTCGAAATTAGTTTTTCCTCATATGATCGCAAGACTAATTGTAACTGAGCAGATATATAGAGCTTCGCAGATTGCTATAGATGGCCCTTATCACCACGCGTAATTATTCGTTTAATGATATTTTTGTAAAAAGAACGCCACCCAGAGGGGCGGCGTTCTTGATGGCAAACTTCGCAGTTGATGCTATAGGAGTACTCG